>DASRZG010000361.1:0-12477 GCA_035686585.1 Phycisphaerae bacterium | reverse complement strand
CCACTGGGCGTACCGCGCGGTGGTCGAGCACATCCTCAAGCCCGTGGCGAACTGCCTCTCGACCAAGGGCCCCGATGGCAAGGCCCTGGCGGAGCGGATCTGCTACATCGTGGTCTGCCCGGGCGTCCCGACGGTGACGGTCCCCGTGCCCCAGCCGCCCGAGGGCGAGAAGTCCTGGTTCGCCCGCATCCGCAACCGCAGCGTGGACAGCTACCTGGTGTCCGTCGACGCCAACGTGCGGATCGGCGTGGACGAGGAGACCGGCTTCGTCCCCGCCGACACCGGCCCGGTCGGCCTGAACACCCGCGACATGGCCCTGCCCATCTACGGCGCCTTTGGGCCCCGGGGGCCCCGGCAGTATTTCCGCTCTCTCCGCCAGGACGGCAAGGTGGACTTCTATCTGGTGGCCCGGCTGGGAGAGTCGCTGGACAGCGGGCGGGACATGCTCGACGGCGCCCTGTATGCCGAGCGGCACCTCCGCCTGCCCGCGCCCGACGAGCCGACGGCGATCCGCCCGGCCATCTGGCTGGACATGAAGTACCAGTTCGCCTCCGACCACGTGCAGGCCATGTCGCGCGCGGTGGCGCTGGTGCAGGGCGCGGTGCCCGGGTCCCCCTTCGCCGGGCGGGAGGGGCTGACCCGCCGCTGGCCGCTGGTGATCGACACCGCCCCCGAGCAGATCGGCCAGGGCGACCCCGCCCACAAGCCCACCGTCGCCGCCGCCATCGCCCCGGACGGGGTGGACGAGGCCGGGGTGACGCTGCTGCGCCCCCGCCCGCTGGGTGGGGGGGCCTCCGACGTGGCGACCGTGCTGTACTTCCCGAGCGGCTGCAAGGTCGCCTGCTACAAGCCCGCCCCGCCCAAGCCGAAGCCGGCCGCGACGCAGGCGGCCACTGCCCCGGCGAGCCGGCCCGCCCCGCCGGAACCGGTCGCCTCCGCCACCGTGACCGGCATCGACGCCGCCGCCAACCGCCTGCTGCTGGACTCGACGAAGGGCTTTCGGCCCGGCTACACGGTCCAATACGTCTGGGAGGGCAGCTTCCCCGCTCGGGACTGCTTCCTGTTCTACGGCTTCTACGGGCTGGGGCAGTTCGAGGACGTCCGCCTGTTCCCGCCCGGGGCGATCGGCGTGCACGTGGACAGCTCCTGCATGCGCTGGGCCCGCGGGGCCATCAGCCGGGGCATCGGCGCCACCTTCGGCGTCACCAACGAGCCGCTGTCCATCGGCATCCCCCACGGGCACCTGATGCTGCTGGCCCTGGGCGGCGGCTACGACTGGGCCGAGAGCGCCTACGGCTCGCTGCGCCTGGCGCAGCGCTGGACCGGCGTGGTCTTCGGGGACCCCCTGTACGCCCCGTTCCGCTCCCGGCAGCTCCGCGACACCTCCCCTCCGGCCTTGGGGCCGGTGACCGTCAAGACCAGCGGCGACACCGCCACCGTCACCGCCGAGTTGGTCGACCGGACCGACGACGAGAAGGCGGACGTGGCCCTGTTCCGGCTGGACTACGGCCCGACGGCCGAGTACGGCCAAGCCGTCGATTTCCACGACTGGCCCGAGCCCGACAGCGGCAAGAGCGTCAAGGGCAGGCGGTTCGGCTACTCCCGCCACTTCCGCTGGACCATCCGGGGCCTCCAGCGCGGCCACCCCGTGCACTACCGCCTCACCGCCCGCGACCCCGCCGGCCTGGAAACACGCAGCCCCGACGCGACGTTCACGCCGTGACCTCTTCGGGCCCCAGGGATACGAGCACACCCCGACGGCAGCGGGGCGACACCACGGGACCAAGGGAACACGAATTGCACGGATTAAGACGAATTACACGAATACAACAATCGTCAGAAACAACAGCGAATTGATTCGTGTAATTCGTGTTGAACTGGCCAGGGAAGCGGGGGGGGTGCGACAGCTGTCGCAGACCGCTCAGTGCCGATATGTCCCCACCAGCTCCGCCTTGCCCAGGACGTGGCCTTTGATGGCCGATTCGAGCCGGGCCTTGGTGGCGCCGGCCGGCAGGTCCACGGGGGCGTCCAGGGCGTAGAGCTTGAAGTGGTAATGGTGCGGCTTGCCCGGCGGGGGGTCCGGGCCGCCGTAGCCTGTCTTACCCCACGAGTTCCTTCCCTCCGCCAGCGGCGGATCGGCCCGCCGTCCCGCGCCGGCGGCGGCCTCCTTCAGCCCGGTGCGGTCGGGGGGGATCTTGTAGACGATCCAATGATCCCACGTGCCCCTTGGCGCGTCCGGGTCGTCCATGACCAGGGCCAGCTCCGCCGTCCCGTTCGGCAGGTTCGACCAGGCAAGCGGCGGGGAGACGTCCTCGCCGTCGCCGGTGTACCGGGCCGGGATGGCCTGCCCGTCGGCGAATGCGCTGCTCTCGATCGTCATATTCATGGTGCGTTCCCCTTGCCGGCGGTTCTCGCCGTCGCCCCCGCCGCAGCCGGCGGCCCACACCGCCGCCGCGACGAGCAGATACGGCACGATACTTCGGACGCTTGCCCCCATCGGGGCACCTCCCCGGACCCATCGGGTCGTGGCACAGGTTTTCAACCTGTGATTATCGCGCAGAGCACGACCCTATGCTACCCGGACACAGGTTGAAAACCTGTGCCACCTATGTCGGCCGGGCCAGCGGCGGGGGCCCTTCCGGCGCGCTGATGTGGGCCGGGTGGGTCGCCAGGGCATTGATGCCGTCGCAGCCGGCGTTGAGGAAGATCATCAGGAAGACGAAGTTCAGCAGGGCCAGCAGCTGCCCCGCGATGGGGATCCAGGTCAGGAACGTCAGGATGCACATCGCCAGGGTGATCCCTTCCGGCGCCCTCGGGGCGGACAGGCCGCGCTGGGGGAGGTCCCTGTTGTAGTCCTTGGTCCATCCCCAGCAGGCCTGGAAGATCCAGTACAGGTTGAAGAAGGGGATGAACAGGAACCCCACGGCCCTTCCCGGCGTGGTCCGCGCGCCGGCGCCCTGAATGGCCGCCCACATCTTGTACAGCAGGACCATCAGCATCACGACGGCGAAGACAAGCCCCGCCAGCCCCAGCAGGATGATCAGCGCCGGCAACGGCTCTTCGGCGCGGGCCACCAGAAGGTCTGCGGCCAGCATCAGGAAGCAGAAGACGACCCCCACGATGATCGAGCCCAGGTAAAACCCTTTCGACACTCGTTCCACGGTACCGGCCCCTTTCCGGTGTCGCCAGTCAACCGCGCTCATCGCCGGCACAGGAACTCTCCGGCCCGTGCCACCCGCGCCGCCATTATAGCGGCCCCCGCCGGCACGGAGCCTACCAACGCGGAACCGACGCTCTGGGCTGCAACGGTCTCGTCGTCCGGGCGGCAGTAGCGAACCTGCCCGCGGACGTTCAATGCTCCCGCGTCCTCCCCGCCGCCAGGGGGTGGGCGTTTTCGTAGACGTCCTTGAGCCGGGCGGTGGTCAGGTGGGTGTAGATCTGGGTGGTGGAGATGCTCTTGTGCCCCAGCAGCTCCTGGACGCTCCGCAGGTCGGCGCCGCGGTTGAGCAGGTGGGTGGCGAAGCTGTGCCGCAGCGTGTGGGGGCTGACCCCCCCCGGCAGGCCGACGCGGCGGAGGTAGCGATCCAGCACCCGCCGGACCGACCGGGCCGACAGGCGCCCCCCCTTGGCGTTGACGAACAGCATCGCCTCCGGGTCGTCGCAGGGGCCGAAGGCGGCCTCGCGCAGTTGTAGGTAGGCCGCCACGGCGCCGGCGGCGACCGAGCCGACCGGGACGATCCGCTCCTTCTTGCCCTTGCCGCGGACCCGCAGCGTCCCGGCCGCGGCGTCCAGGTCGCCCAGGTTCAGCCCGGTCAGCTCGCTGATCCGCAGCCCGGCCGAGTAGATCGTCTCCAGCAGCGCCCGGTCGCGGGCGGCCAAGACGGGGCTGTAGCCGTCGCCGCGGGCCAGGGGCGCCTCCAGCAGGGCGACGACCTGCACCTCGTCCAGGCAGGTGGGCAGGCGGCGGTCCTGCTTGGGCGTGCGGATGGCGGCGACGGGACTGGCCGAGACCCGCTCGGTCCGGGTCATCCACTTGTACAAGCTTCGCAGTGAGGCCAGCTTACGGGCGACGGTGGGCTTGGAGTAGCCCTCGTTCCGCAGCACGGCCAAGTAGGCCCGCACGTCCGCGGGCGTCACCTGTGGCAGGGCGGCGTCGACGGCCGCCCCGGCGCCCTCCGCCAGGGGCGGCAGGTCGTGGAGGGTGAGGCCCTCGATGCTCTGAAAGACCCCTCCTGCCGCCAGGAACCGCCCGAAGCCCAGCAGGTCCGCCCGATAGGCGCGGACGGTGTGCTCGGAAAAGTTCCGCTGTTGGGCGAGGTAGGCCAGGAATTCATCCAGCAGGGCGATCTGAGTCATAGACGCGCCAGTCCGTTCACGCGTGACGTCTCTGTATCCTCATCGGCCGGGGGCGGCAAAGCGCTTGAGCCTGCCAGGCTCCCTCCGCCTGATTCCCGAAGGCAACATGCGGCATGCCGCGGCCGCTGATGCGGAAGACGCAGTGCGAGAAGACCAGGACGAACCGACCGGAGGGCAACTCGACGTACCGGCACCCGTAGGCCCAGAAGAGGTTCCTGTCCCCCGGAAACTGGGCCAGGGTCACCCGCGTTGGGCCGGCTGTCAGAAGCAGCCGTTTCGAGACCTCGTCCCCCTCCAGGACTATCCCGTTCGGCAGCCGTCCCCCGGGAAGTCCGCCGTTCCGTGATGTCAGAGTGACTTGGCTGCCTGCCGCAGCGCCGGCCGGCCTCATCCTGAGGAGCTTGCCGTGGGGATCGTTAGGGATTCGCGCGGTGCTCTTATCCCAGCGGTTGGCCATGGTCCAGATCCTGGGCTCGTTCCGCGGGTCCATCCACTCTTCAAGACTGTGCCAGACGAATTCGACGAAGTTCCGCTGCCGGCTGCGGGGCGTGAGGCGTCGGCGCCGCCGTGCTGGACGGCCTTGTACCGGTAGGCCCAGGTCCTCCTGCCCGCGAGGAACACGTACACGTTATTCACCGGGTCGTAGGCGATGCAGTGAAAGGTCATCGTGCCCGGCTTGCCGCCTTGCATCTCCTGCGATGTCCATTCCATCCTGGCCGGGTCGAACACGTAGAAGCGGTTGTTCTTGACGCCGCCGCCGATGACGTGGTTGGCGTCGTCGTAGGCGAAGCCGCATTCGCCGGCGGGGCAAGTCCCCTTGACGGTCGGCACAACGATCTTCGACCTGGCCAGGTCGGTCCGGTCCAGGTCGAGGATCCAGACCTTCTTGTCTGCCGGGATGACGTACATCCTCTTGTCGGGTGGGAAGTAGACCATCGTGCCGGAGTAGCCGCTGACCTTCAGCCGGTCGGAGATGTTGCGGGCGATCGGGGTCACCTTACCGTCGGCGGGGTCGTAGGCATCCACGACCTGGCCGAGCGTGCCCACGACCTGCTTTGACAGCGGGTCGTACTCGGCCACGCCGCCGTAGCCGCCGAAGGGAGTCTTGGGCAGCATCGTCCACCTGCCGGTTTTGAAGTCGTAGCGGCCCGCCGCCCCGCCCCAGTAGCCGATGCCCGGCGCCACCGAGGACGGGCCGCCGCCGTTCATCAGCAGCAACAGCTCCTGACGATCGTCGGGCACGGCCAGCAGGTCGTAGGTGTGGCGCCCGACCGGGCGGGGATAGTCGCCCGTTTCGCCGGCCTTCCAGAAACCGCGGTCCATGTTGTCCTTCTTGTACAACTTCGCGGGCGTGGGGGTGTAGAGGCAGCGCCACGTCAGGTCGGGGAAGGTGAACGCGTAGATCGCGTCGGTGAAGGTGGTGGCGTGCCCGCCGCCGAACAGCAGGATGCGGTGGTTGTGCGGGTCGTTGGTCATCCCGCTGTAATCGGTGACCGACCCGATGGCCCCTTCGCCTGCCGGCCTCTCCCAGGTGAAGGCTCCCAGGTCCATGACCGTGTTGTCCGCCAGATCGGCCAACTTCGGGTTGGGCTGGAAGGCGGGTCGGGTGGTGGTTCCCTCGCCGGCCGGGGCCGCCAGCCAAGCGAGCAGGATACACGTCAGCGCGATGGCCGCGGCGGCGGCGAATCTCATCGTTCTTCTCCTGTGCCTGATGTTCCCGCTCCCGCGGCAGACCGGAAGGTCCGGCGGGACGGCGGGTCACATTCCGAAACAGACGAGCCGGCCGCCCTGGCAGACGGCGAACAGGCGCCCGCCATTGAAGGCCAGCGACTCCACCTCCCCGGGCACCGCGGCGCTGCCAAGCTGCCTGCCGTCGGCGTCGGCGGTGGCGAAGACGGCCTCCGACCCGCCGGTGAAGATCACCCCGCCGACCTTGGCGATGGCGCTCATGGGGATTCCCTTCCAGGCCCGCCAGCGGACGATGTCCGGCGACCAGCGGGAGTCCTTGCGAATCAGCTTGCCGTTGCTGGATATCGCGAACGCCTGCCGTTGCTCGGCCGAAAGGAACCGGTCGCGAAGATAGATGGAATCGGCCGTGACGACAGGAAGGGCGGGGTTGTCCGTCTTGATCCGGAGGTTGCCGCGCCAATGGACGTATTCCGCGGTGGTCTGGCGCATCAGCACCTCGTTGTCCGGCTCGACGACCGACATGGCGTCGGCGCCCGTGAACTGGGTCGCCGCTCCGGTCTGCCGGATCTGGCGGAAGGCGTGCCGCGGGTCGTCCAGCCGGGTCGCGAACGGCGGTCCCCAGCCGCTGGGGGCAACCAGTTGGCCTCCGCCCAGCGCCATCGGCCCGCGGGGCGTGAATCCGCGGTGGGCCTGCTCCCACAGGATCTCACCCGTCCGGGCGTCCAGGGCGCAGGTATGGCATCCTTCGGTGGGAAAGAACCCCACCGAGCAGTACAGCGTGGCCCCGTCGGGGTCGGCTCCGCCGGCCGGGGCGATCAGCACCCCTCCGCGGACCGGCCAGCGGGAGGCGTACCGTCCGTAGCTGACGACCCGCTCGATGGCCGGGGCCGCCCGGAACCGCCAGATCAATTCGCCGCTGTCGGCCCGAAGGCAGTGGACCCAGCCGTCATCGTCGCCGAAGTACACCCGGCCCCGCCACAGCCAGAGGGACTCGGCGACGCGTCCGTTGGCGTAGTACCGCCATCGATCGTTGCCGGTGGCCGCCTCCAGCGCACGGACCCAGCCATCGGTCGAGCCGACGTAGACCGTCCCGCCGGCCGCCGCCACAGGAGTGAGCTCGCCGCCGAGCTGCACGGTCCAGAGCTCCTTGAGCGGTCCGGCCTTCGCGAAGGGCTCGGCGCTGACGCCGCTGCGGCGGGCGTCGGCCCGCCACGTCCGCCATGGGTGCTTGTCGGTCGGCGCGGGGACCTCCCCGTCAAAGGCCGCGCCCTTGACCAGCCGGCCGGCCGGGTCCTTGACGGCCGGGCTGCCTTGAACCATCGCCGAATTGGCACGCACCGGGAACGGGCAGTTGCACCCCGGGCCCTGGATGTAGAGCATGCCGTTGGCGGGGATGCCCGGATACGTGCAGGTCGAGCGATAGCCGTCCAGGTCGTACCAGCGGAGCGACTTGGCGTCCCGGCTCTGGTTCCACGGGCGCACGTCCAGACACCGGGCGACCGAGGAGCGGGCGAACACCGCGTTGACGGACGAGGTGATCGGCGAGCACTTGAAGTACGCCCCCACCATCCACTTCCGCTCGCCCGTCTCGACGTCCACGGCCGAAAGGACTCCGCGGGAATTGTGCTGGCTGGCGCCGTAGACGGTGTCTCCTGAGAACGAGACGCCCGCGATGCCCTCGCCGAGCTGGCACTCGAACAGCCGGCGGCCGTCAGCGGCGGAGAAGGCCGCCATCCTGCGGGCGTTCCGCGTTTCGTCCGAGGCCAGCCTGTTCAGGGCCTCCCGGCCCTTGGCATGGACGAAGCGCCCGCTGGCGGGGTGATAGACCAGCCAATACTTCCCGGCATAGTAGGCGCCTCTGACGACGTCGACCTCCGGTGTCCAACCGGTCTGCGGATTCGCCCAGATCTCCTTGCCGGTCTCGGCGTCCAGTGCGTGCAGGCCGTAGCCGGGATCGCAGTAGAACAGCTTGCCCTCGCCAAGGGCCAGAGAGCCGGTCATGGCGGTCTGCCGGCTGACCCAGCGGGGCTTGCGCGTCTGGCGGTCGATGGCGAAGACCGCCTTGGAGTCGCCGCGGGGGTATTTCAACGACCAGGTGCCCAGCAGGTTCGTCGGCCGGCCGGAACTGCCGTAAATCCGGTCCCCCACGGTGGACAGGTATAGCCAGATGTCCCCGGCGTCCGGGGCGGCGGCGGCGGGAATCGGCAGCAGGGCGCGGCTGTGGCCGGTGGCGGCGTCGAACTCGTAGCACGCCCGGCCTCCCAGCAGGTACAGCGATCCGCCCTCCAGGGCGATGTCCACCTGGATGGCCCCGTAATTGCGCTGGCTGCGGTCGGCGGGCAGCTCCTCGGCCCGCTCACGAGCCCACAGCTCGATGCCGGTATAGGCGTCGATGGCCCGAAGGTAAGGGGTCCCCGCCCGGGAGGGCGTGCCGCCCCGGGCCGGGTATTCCAGGCTGGCCAGGAACACCCGCCCGTCCCCGGCGACGAAGCTGGCGGCCGAGTCGCCGGCGCGCCAGTCGGCGATCCATTGCGACCGCAGCGGGCCGCCGATGAGCCGATCGCTGCTGCCGTGGCTGTTGCCGGGGTCATGGTAGCGGTGGCGCCATTCGTCGGCGCCTTCGGGCCGCGGCTTGGTGATGCAGGCCCAGACGCCGTTGGCATCGACGATCTCGTACGTGTCGATCGCCGCCGCTTTCAACCAGCTTCTCAACTGCTCGGCCGTGAGCTTCTCGCCGCCGCCGGCGACGGCGGGGCTCTGGCCGATGACGGCCACGCCGTTGGGGCTCAGGACGCGGACCATCTCCGCCAGGGACCGCCCGCCCAGGCCGGTGGCGAACTCGTCGCCGCAGAGGATCAGGTTGGCGCTGCCGGTGGGATAGGCCAGCTTGTCCAGCCCCGCCACGTCGGCCGCGACCTGCGCGCCGTACATGCCGGCGGCTTCGATGCGCTCGCGGGCGCGGGCGACGGTCCGGGCCTGCGGATCCAGGCAGGTGATCCGAAGCCCGCTCCGCCGGGCGACCTCGATGGCCAGCGCACCGTCGCCGCAGCCCACGTCCAGCGCCACCCCGCGCCGCATCTTCAGGCGCGAAACGATGAACTCCGCCAGGCCGGCCTTGGGAGTCCGTGCGGGAGGGAGGGCGCCTTCATCGGGCTGCCCCGGGCGTACGTCTGGGGCGCCCTTGGCCTGCAGGAGCTCGACCACGGCCTGCTGCCCCGCGGCCCGGGCGGCGAACAAGGGCGTCTCGCCGTACCGGTTGGCCCTGTTGACGTCGGCGCCGGCGGCGAGAAGGGCCTCCACCACCGGCCCGTGGCCTCCCCCCGCCGCCAGGCCAAGCGGCGTCCGGCCGCCTTCGTCCGCGGGGTCGGGCTTGGCGCCTCGGGCCAGCAGCGCCTTGACGACTTCGGCACGCCCCATCCGGGAGGCCTCGTGCAGGGCCTGGCGGCCCTGGCTGTCGGCGGCTGTCGGGTCGGCGTGACGGGCCAGCAGCAGCTCGACCACGTTCTTGTCGCCCGCGCCGGCCGCTTCGTGGAGGGCGGTTCGGCCCGCCCGGTCCTTCGCGTTCACGTCGGGATTGCCCGCCAGCAGCCGCTGGACCACCTCCGCCCGGCCCCGGCCGCCGGCGGCGAAGTGCAGGAGGGTCTGACCGGTCCGGGTGGCGGCGCTGGGGTCGGCCTCCCCGGTCAGCAGGGCCTCCAGGACCTTCGGCGTTCCGCTCCTTGCGGCCAGGTGCAGCGGCGTCGCTCCGCTGAAGTCCCGGGCGTTGGGCTCGCCGCCGCCGGCCAGGAGCTGCTGGACGATCGGGACGCCCCGGTCGTCCCCGCCGGCGGCCAGGTGCAGCGGGGTGCGGCCCGTCTTGTCGCCCGCGTTGGGGTCGGCGCCTCGGGCCAGCAGGGAGGCCACCCGTCCGGCCTGGCCCCCGCGGACGGCAAGGTGCAGCACGGTCTGCCCCTGGCTGTCCGCGGCGTTGATGTCGGCGCCATGCTCCAGCAGGAGGTTGAGCAGTTCCTCGCCCCTGGCTTCATGGATCGGCGCGCCGGCGGCATAATTCCACCGGATGACGTTCGGGTTCGCCTTGTACTTCAGCAGGATCCGCACCGTCTCGATGTCGTCTCGGCCGACGGCCTCGTGCAGGGCCGACACCCGCCAGGTGCGCTTCTGATGGCTGGGATCGGCTCCCTTGGCGAGCAACAGTTCCAGGACGTCCCTGTGCCCGCCGGCCGCGGCGTACATCATCGGCGTGGCATCCCAGTACACGCGGTTGTTGTGGGCGTTCAGGTCGGCCTTGGCGGCGATCAGCAGCGCGGCGATCTCCTTGTGGCCTCGGCGGCAGGCCTCGTGCAGCGGCGTCTCGCCGTTGTCGTCCTCGGCCGCCACCAGCTTCGGGTCCCTGGCCAACTGGTCCTTCACGGCCTGGAGGTCGCCCTTGGCGACCGCTTCGTGGAACGCACCCGCTTCCACGGCGGTGCAGGTCCACAACGGTAAGACGGCCGCCATCAACAGACGTATTCGCGTTCCCATGGCATCCCTCGCGCACTCATCCTGGATGACCGGTTTCGGCCCGAACGGCTATTCGCTGCCGTCAACATACTCGATCTGCACTGCCGCGGGGAACCGCTGAGGACGTTTCTGACGAGCCCGAGGGCCTCGGCGCTTGGGGGCGGAAAAGAGGGCAGGCCGCTTCCCTGCTCTGTCGCGCCCATTGGTCGGCCTTGACGGACAGGTGCCTGTGACGGTTTGACGATGTGACGCGTTTGGGACTCAACCAGGCCGGAACGGGCTTGCGGAACCGTGGATAGGAGAGACAATCGCAAGGCGCCGGCCGGCGGCGGTCGCGGGCCGGGGCCATTTGGGAAGCACCGGATGAAACCGAAGATGCACCGTTTGGACGTGGTGGTCTGCGGCGGCGGTCCGTCGGGCGTGGCGGCGGCGATCTCCGCGGCGCGCGCCGGCGCCACCGTCGCGCTGATCGAGGCGACCGGCTGCCTGGGGGGCATGGCCACCAACGGCCTGGTGCCGGTCTTCAACCCCTTCTCCAACGGCAAGTACGCCGTCATCCGCGGGATCGGATGGGAGGTCGTCCGCCGGCTCCGCGCCCGGGGCAGCGCGCTGCTCAAACCCGATCCGATGCCGCGGGAGATCCCCAAGTACGACTGGACCGGCCTGGATGCCGAGAAGCTCAAGGCGCTGCTGGACGAGATGGTCGTCGAGGCCAAGGTCGCCGTCCGCTACTTCACGCAGGTGACCGAGCCGGTGGTCCGCTCCGGGCGGATCCTCGGCGTGTGGACCTGGAGCAAGTCCGCCCTCGAGCAGTGGCGGGCGAAGACGTTCGTGGACTGCACCGGCGACGCCGACGTGGCCGCCCGCGCGGGCTGCCCGTACGAAGGCCAGAAAAGTAGCCTGTCCCCTTTCTCCCCCCCGCAAGGTCCGCTCCAAGCCCAAATGGATTTAGCCCTGAAGCCTCAGTGGGGTAACACGGCGCAGAACGTCGTCCAGATCAGGGTTCCGGCGGGTACGACGATTTACGAAGGCTTCGCCGCTCCGCAAGGCGGCCTGCTCGGCGGCGGAAGTCAGGTATACATTCCGAAGGTCGATCCAGCCTGGGTGGTGAAGCCATGACACCCACAGAAATGATCGAGCTGGTGCAGCGTTGGTTTGCAAATGCAGAACAGGGTCTTGGGCCCATTCTTCCCGATGGTTGGTTCGGGCGCCCCTACGACAACCTTTACATGTTAGAGGACGTCCAAGTGGCCGGTGACGTTCTGACCGTCTACTTAAGCGAGGACACGGCACTGGTGTTTGAGCGGTTGGGGCAGGTTTATCTCGACAACTCAGAACTGGTGTTTGAAGGATTCCGCAGTTTCTCGATCCGATGGAAGGAATACGGCGGAGTTCAACATCGAGAGCAGACCTACGATTCTGGGCAGGTGCGCCTTGTTCCTCCCGTTGGAACTACCGTAACGCTTTAACTGGACGCCTGGAAATCCAGCCGGGCGGCGGGCCTTTGGAAGGGTCTGGCCGCCCGGTCCTTTTTGGCCGAATTCCGCCCGAAGTACGGGGACAGGGTGGCCGTCCGGCCAAGCACATCTGGATAGCAGTTGCTCCGCCGCCGAAGAGGCGGATGGAATTCCAAATAATTCCGGGGACAGCATGCCGAATAGTGTGATAGGCCGAGTTGGGCGGGTTCGGGCGGCACGATACACAACTCGCCCAGGTGCCGCGAGGCCGGAGCGCGAAGCGAATGGTGCGTAAGCGGCCGTTGATTCGGCGTCTCGCTGCACCGAGGCGTCTGAGGGACCGATAGGGCTGCTCGACCCTTGACAGGCCGGGGCGGTCGGATGAGGATTCCGGCGATGGGCGGCAGGCGGTCCACATCTCGGGCAGCCCTTCTGGCCGGGGCCCTCGTCTTGGCAGCGGCCGGGACGTGTCGTG
>DASRZG010000360.1:0-5751 GCA_035686585.1 Phycisphaerae bacterium | reverse complement strand
ATACGTGACCACGCTGGGGGGGGACACTGGAGGCCCTCTCGGCCTCGACCGCGCTGACGGGCACCCGGGCCGCGCTGGCGGTCTCCGGCGGCGGGCGGATCGCCCTCGGCGCCGCCCGCTACTCCTCCACGGCGCCGCGAGTACCTTCTCCGTCACGGCCGGGGCCGCGATCCGGCTGGCGGGTAACTTCAGCTTCGACTACACCGACGAGGCGCTCCTCAACGGCGACGCCGCCCTGGTCCAGTTGGATGGCGCGGGCGTACAGTGCCTGGAGGTCGGCGGGGCCGACCTGGGCGTCGACGGCGCCACCAGCGGCAACTTCGGCCTGGCGCAGTTGACCGTCGGCACCGACACCGACCCGGTCACCGCCTTCGTGGTGGACCTGGTCGACAACGGCAACCGCGCCTCGCCGGAGGCGCTGTACCTGTACGGCAGCGGCGGGCTGGACGGGCTGGAGCTGCTGGGCGGGTCCACCCTGTACGTCGGCAACATCAACGTCTACACGCTCGCCGACGGCGTGATGGTGCACATCAACGACCTGTTCGCCGGAGGCCAGCGGATCGTCGCGTTTGACGAGGGCTTTGTGGGCAACCCGATCCTGGGCGACGCCAACCTGGACGATCAGGTCGGGATCGCCGACAACTACGGCGCCCACGCCGGCGCCACCGTGCCCGAGCCCGCTGTCACCTTCATGCTGATCGCGGGCGCCGCGGCGACACGGCGACGGCGGCGCAGATAGTCCGCTTCCCACCAACGAAACGACAACGACGCCGAACGACAAGTCGATCCCACCATCGGCTTGCCGTTCGGCGTCGTTGCAGTTGCTGTTTCGCCTACTTCCTCACCCTCACCCGCGTCAGCGAGTATGGCGCCACGGTCAACGCCACCTTCCCCCCCTCCACCGCCGCCGTCGACGTCACCGGGACGATCCGATCGGGCTGTTCATACGTGTTCTCATCCGACAGCGTCTCGCCGGCCAGCGTGACCACCTCGGCCTGGCCCGCCTGGACGAACCCGGCCAGGTCCACCGTCACCGCCACCGGCCCCGCCTGCCCCGAGCGGTGGACGATCATCAACGTCAGCGCCCCGTCGTTCTCATCCACCACGGCCAGCGCGTCCAGGTCGGGGGCGGCCTCCACCACCGGCAGATGCCCGAACTCCCGCCCGGTCGAGAACGTCCCGCAGGTCAGGCTCACCTTCACCGGCGTAGCGCCCGCCATCTCCACGCCCATCACGTGGGCGTGGTGCACCGGGTTCGCCCAGACCCGCTGGAGGTGCTTCCGCAGGCCGCCGCCGTGGTTGACCGTGGCCGAGTGCGTCACCATCTCCACGAACTCGCCCAGGCGGATGCATTCGTGGATGATCAACGTCGCGTACAACGCCTCCGAGATGGTCGAGGGCGTCGGCATCTTCGCCGCCAGGGCCCTGCCCTCCTCCTCGTGGGGCCCCTTGACGTTGGCGAACAGTTGCAGCTCGGTCATGGCAATCCGCCCGTCGGCGATCCCCGCGGCCGACATCCGCTGCCGCATCAGCTCGTAGTCCTGACGGATCCGGACGGGATAGGCCATAAAGGCGTGGTACAGCTCCTTCACGTCGAACGGCGGGGCCAGCGTGCCGCCTTCGAGGATGTGGTGGGTCTGGCAATCGGCCGTGCCGTTCGTCTCGGTGCACAGCCGGCGGTTCCACTCATGATCGACCCCCAGGTGCAGCCCGCCGCACGCCAGCAGGCGGATGGTCGGATCGGCCGCCTTCATCGCCTCCGAGAAGCGAAGGAAGCGGTCGACGTTCCCGGCCGGGGTCGTCCAGCCCACCTGGTGCCGGCCGAAGATCTCGTTGCCGATCTCCCAGTACTTCACCCCGTACGGCTCGGGATGCCCGTTCACCGCCCGCAGGGACCCCATCGGCGTGTCGGCCGGGCCGTTGCAGTACTCGACCCACCCCGCCGCCTCCTCCGGCGTGCCGTCGCCGGCGTTGACGCAGATCATCGGCTCGCAGCCGACCTGGCGGCAGTAGGCGATGAACTCGTCCGTGCCGAACCAGTTCGACTCGAACGTCCCGCCCCAGACCGGGTTGGGCGCGGTCGGCCTGGCCTCGACCGCCCCCACGCCGTCCGTCCAGTTGTACGCCGAGACGAAGTTGCCCCCGGGCCAGCGGAGGATGGGCAGCTTCGCCTCCTTGAGCATGGCGACGATCTCCGGATCGGCCCCGCCGAGGTGGTCGGCGGGATAGACGGCGACGTAATCGACCACGACGTTGGCGGGCGTCTCGGTGGTCAGGGCGAACAGGTACGGCCCGTCGCCATCCAGCTCGGCGTCGGCGTCGATCTCCATCTCTCCGCCCAGCAGCTTCCACTCGCTGTCCACGTCGGCGGCGACAAACGCGATCTCCTCCAGGGCGCCGGCGGGGTCCGGGCGAAACAGGGATATCTGCAGCTCGCACGGCACGGTTGCCCGCACCAGCAGCTTGATCTCATAATGCCGCGTGCGATGGGCGGGCAAGTGCACCCACTGGGCGATCCCCGCCGGAACGTCGGATGTCGCGCCGGGCGTCTCGAACCGCTGGGCCTGGTTGCCGCCCGGGCCCGCGTCCGGGCTGAGCAGGACCTCCTCGGCCTCCCCCAGCCGGAACCACCCCAGGGCCGCCCCGTCGTCGTAGGAGGCCTTGACCTCCTCCGGATCGCCCCAGCCGAGGCGCCGGGCGCGGTCGGCGAAGAAGCCCTCCTGGACCTTCATCTTGCCGAAGGTGTGGTTGTACAGCACCTGCGCCTCCATCCCCAGGTAGATGTTGTGCCCCAGGTGCTCGCAGAACTTGCCGTACAGCAGCGGGTTCACCGCGTGCGGCGAGCGGCTCTGGAGGTCGACGGCGATGCGGGCGGCCGAGTGATCGGCGGCGGGCGTGAACGCGAGCAGCTTGGTCTCGGACATGGGAAGGCTCCTCAATCCATGACGCATCGGAACCCCACCGTGGCGAACCGGTCCAGCGACGCGCCGACGAGGGGGACCTTGGCATGGCTGGTTAATGCCAGCGGGCCGGTGTGAACGTACCACTTGCTGGCGTCGGCGGGCATGCGGAAGAAGCTGCCGCCCTTGAGGATCGCGAATGTGTGGACGCGGTCCGTGTAGGTGTCGTCGGTCCACTGCCAGACGTGCCCGCACAGGTCGTGCAGGCCGAAGGGAGACGCGTCGGCGGCGAAGGAGCCGACCGGCACGGTCCCGCCGGTGGCGTTGACGCGCGAGGGCACGAACCGCCTCCCCCATGGCCAGCGGCGCCCGTCTTCGCCGGCGGCGGCGTATTGCCACTCGGCCTCGGTAGGCAGGCGCTTGCCCGCCCACTTCGCGTAGGCCCGGGCGTCGTCCAGCGAATCGTACACCACCGGGTGGTCGGCCAGCCCGTCGGGCACTTTGCCGGCCTTCCAGTGCTTCAGGAAGCCCTCGCGGACCTTGGGGACATAGCCGCTGTCGCGGAGGAAGGCGGCGAACTGGGCGTTGGTCACCGGCGTCGTGTCGATGGCGAAGCCGCGCAGCTCGACCTTCCTGCCGGCCTCGTCCCAGCCGTAGTGGTCGTAGCACCTTGCCCCGTGCCAGGGGTGGCTGATCTTCATCAGGAACGTCCCGCCGGGCACCCAGACCATCCCTGGCGGCAGGGCGTCGGGCTTGACGCCGCGGAGGCGGTTGACACGACGCAGCTTGTGATCGCACTCAGCGGCCGGGGGGATCGGCTCGGTATCGACATCCACGAACGGCGGGACCCTGCCCGGGCAGACCTTCTTCAGCAGCGCCCGCAGCTTGGGCGTGATCCTGTCCGCCGCCAGCACCCCGCCGATGGAGCGGACGGCGATCTTCCCGCGGACCATCCCGTCGGCCACGGGCAGCTCGGCGCCGGTGAACAGATCGATGTAGGTCTTGCCCGCCTCGGCGGCAAACAGCGGTCCGGCGTAGGCCTCGGGGGCGGGCCGGGTCAGCGTGTAGACCGTCCCCATCGGGCCCGGGAAGCGGTTGACCTTCAGGGACTTATCGCCGGCCGGGATATGAGGCTGCCAGTCGGGGTGGGCGAAGTTCTCCCAGAACGCCACCAGCAGCGGCTTGACCGCCCGCAGCAGGCGCTTGTCCCGCTCGACCCAGGAGGTGTCGTTGCCGAAGACCACCTCCCACACCAGCACGCCCGTCCCGGTGAACCACGCGCTGCACACCTCGTCCCAGTGGTCCCGGCTGTGGCGGTTGCTGGTCAGGAACGTCTTGTGCTCCGGCCAGAGCCAGCGGGTGTTGTAGACCCGGTCCGGAGGGGTGATCGCCCAGCCCTGGCCCCAGGAGGTGTGGACCTTGGCGATCCGCTTGTCCCACGGATGGCCCTCGGTGCCGTACAGCACCTCCCGCCCGAGGGGCTTGAAGGCGGCCTCCCACTCCGCCGGTGGCTCGGCCAGGGTGTCGAGGTAGACCCCGTCGGCGCCGGTGGCCCGGAGCAGCTCGAGCGTGTCGGCGGCGTGCCGGTCGCCGTCGCGGGTGTGCAGGTCCCAGGGGTTGTAGGTCAGAAACAGCCTGACCCCCCGCTTGTGGCAACGGCGGACCCACTCGGCCACCGCCTCCAGGCCGCCGGGCATGTCGCGGTAGTAGTCGAACTGGTTCCGCGGGCCGATCCCCAGGCGCGGGTAGCTCTGCCAGAGGATGACCTGGTCGTACCCGCCGAACTCACGCTCGCCGCGGTCGAGGAACTCGTCGATCCGCCACTTGCCGGCCTTGGCGTCGTACAGGCGGCGGTCGAAGAGGAAGGCGAAGCCCTCCACGAACGACCGCTTGATCGCCTCCGACCGGCGGATCGGCGGCACCTGCGCCCGAAGCCGCACGCGGTGGGCGTCCATCGCCGCCCGCCAGGCGGGCTCGGACAGGTCCACGTCCTCGGGAATCACCCACGCGCCGTTCTTGACGGCGATCCGGTCCATCCGATCACTCATGCCCTGCCCATCCTCACCGGCCGGCTCCGCCGCCAGACACACGCCGGCCCACAGCATCGCCGCAAGACAAAGCCGCCATCCAATCCCGAATCCCATTTGGATACGCCAGGAACCCATAGAATCCCGCTTGCTTGCCCTGAGCCTGTCGAAGGGGCGGTTTCGCGGACGCTCACACGCTCCCGGAGGCGGGGCCCTTTGGCCGAACCGAGACCCACCACCAACAACACGCGACGGACAAGCTTCACCTCGCCACCACCGCCTCCGACGCCGCCGAGATGTTCTCGAAGAAGTCCACCGCCTGCACGGCCACCTTCCTGCCCTCGACGGCCGAGGCAGGGACCGAGGCCGACAGCTCCGCGGCCTCGGCGATGGTCCTGCCGCCGGCGGTGACTCGGTACCACACCGTCAGCGTGTTGTCTTTGGCGGGCTCCCAGCTCACCACAGCCCGTCCGGCCTGCGTCCTCACCTTCACGCCCGCGGGGGCCTCCGGCGGCTCGACGTCCAGGCCGCGGAACAGGACCGCGTCCGATATGCGGATCGCCTTGCCGGACTGGGGGTGGAAGAACCACCCGCGGAGCCCGTCGGCGTCCGGGTCGATCCGCTTGTTGTGCGGGTGCTGGGTCTGCAGGTCGCCCAGGCGGGCGTACGCCACCGCCCAGTGCTTCGGGCCGCCGAAGAAGATCCGTCCGATGGACGGCTCGGAGAACCAGCTCAGGTGCTTGCGGAAGCCCGCGTAGTAGGGGTCGGCCATGCCCAGGCTGGTCCAGTCGATCCGCCCCGCCCCGTCGCAGTAGTTGAAGGAG
>DASRZG010000359.1:0-4828 GCA_035686585.1 Phycisphaerae bacterium | reverse complement strand
GGTAAGCATCCACGTGCGCGCGGGTGAAGGGGTCAGACTCCCGCGACTGCCGCCGCGCGCGGTCTTCCGGGACCGAAGCGCTGGAGCAGGTACACGCCGGCGAACAGGGCAGTGCCGACGGGGTACCAGATCAGCGGGCTCCCCAGCGCCTGAGCCGTCGGGGCGGGGACGATCCCCGCCACGGACGGCAGCGACAGGAGGTACTCCACCACCCGCGGGCGGAGGCACAGCAGGCAGGAGGCGGCCAGCAGGGGGATCTCGTACCAGCGGTTGCGGCGGTGGGTGAAGTTCTGGGTCAGGGCGGCGAAGGCGAACATGGCGGCGGTGGCGGCCAGGAAGATCAGGCCGATGTGCCACCAGCGGTGGACGTTCCACAGCAGCAGATCGGTGTTGAAGACGAACATGAACGGCAGGATGGCGGTGCGGAGGTCGTAGATGAACCCCTGCACGCCGGTGCGGATGGGGTTGGATTTGGCGATGGCGGCCGCGGCGTAGGCGGCCAGGCCGACTGGGGGCGTGTCGTCGGCGAGGATGCCGAAGAAGAAGCAGAACAGGTGCGCCGCCACCAGCGGCACGACCAGCCCGGCCGCCCCGCCGAGCTTGACGATGACTCCCGCCGTCAGGGACGCCATGACGATGTAGGTGGCGGTGGTGGGCAGCCCCATGCCGATGATCAGCGACGCGATCGCGGTCAGCACCAGGATGCCCACGATGTTCCCGCCGGCCAGGAAGTCGACGATGGCGGTGATCCGGGCGCCGAAGCCCATGCCCACGATCCCGACGATGATCCCCGCCGTCGCGCAGGCCACGCCGACCGCCATCATGCCGTGCCCGCCGGCGACCAGTCCGGCGCCCAGCAGCCGGCCCGCGCGGACCAGACCCCGCCGGAGGCCTTCCCGCCGTGCAGCCGCGCGGACCACGTCGTAGACCACCACCAGCGCCGCCAGGGTCACGATCGCCCAGAACGCCGCCACGGACGGAGTGAACCCGCGCAGCAGCATCGCCACCAGGGCGCCCAGCGGGATCAGGAAGTGCGCCCCGCCGAGGAACGTCTTCCAGAACGGCGGGAGCTGGGACTTCGGCAGGCCCCGCAGGCCCAGCTTGGACGCCTCGATGTGGGTGATGTACAGCAGCGCCAGGTACGACACCAGCGCCGGCAACAGCGCCGCCCGCACCACCGCCAGGTACGGCATGTTGCAGTACTCGGCGATGATGAACGCCGCCGCCCCCATGACCGGCGGCATGAGCTGCCCGTTGGTGCTGGCGGCCACCTCCACCGCGGCCGCCTTCTCCGGCGGATAGCCCGCCCCCTTCATCAGCGGGATCGTGAACGTGCCCGTGGTCACCACGTTGGCGATGCTGGATCCGGAGACCATCCCCGTCAGCCCGCTGGCACAGACGGCCGCCTTGGCGGGCCCGCCCTTGAACCGCCCCAGCAGGCTGAACGACACCTGGACGAAGTACCGCCCCCCGCCGGTCTTCTCCAGCATCGCCCCCAGCAGCACGAACAGGAACACCGTCTGGGCCGACACCGCCAGCGGCGCCCCGTAGATGCCCTCGGCGGACATCGTCAACTGGTTGATCAGCCCCGTCAGCGACGGGCTCTTGATCGCCAGCACCCCCGGCGCGTGCTCACTGGTGAAGGCGTAGATCACGAACACGATCGCCACGGCCGACAGCGTCAGCCCGAACGCCCGACGGGCCGCCTCCAGCAGCAGGACCACCAGCGCCCCGCCGATCACCAGGTCCCGCACGAATGGCTGCCCCTGCCGGGCGCCGATGCCCTGAAAGTCGATCATGTAGTACAGCGCCGCGCCCGCCGCCAGCAGCGCCAGGACCATGTCGAAGATCGGAATCCGGCTGCGGACCGTGAGGAAGCCCAGCCACCTCGGCATCCGCCATCTGCGGAACACGGGGTAGCTCAGGTACACCAGCGCGATCGCGAACGCCAGGTGGATCGCGCGGACCACCTCGCCGCGGAGGAACAGGATCGTCGGCAGGGAGAGTTGGAACAACGACCACGCCGCCGCCACGGCCGCCACCAGCCCATGCTGCCAGCCGGACAGGTGGCGGAAGCCCCGTTGGGCCTCCTCGTACTGCTCGAGCCGGGCGGACGCCCCGCCGTCGGGCTCGTCGCCGGCGGAGAGGTCGCCGCGCAGGTCCGGTTCGGGCGGCGGAGGTTCCGGGTTTCCCGGGCCGGGGCGGGTCATCGGCGCATCAGTTCTCCAGCCCCGCCTCCTTGAAGTACTTCATCGCCCCGGGGTGGATCGGCGCCGACAGGCCTTTTCGCATGCTCTCTGCCGTCAGCCGGGCGAAGGCGGGGTGCTGGCTCTTGAGCTCGTCGAGGTTCTCGAAGATCTCGCGGGTGACGGCGTAGACCACATCGTCGCTCACCCGGGCGGAGGTGACCACGGTGGTCATCACGCCCACCGTCGGCACGTCTTCGGTGTTGACGGCCTTGGGGTACAGCGCGACGGGGACGGAGGCGACGGCGTAGTAGGGGCTGGCGGCGATGAGCTCGTCCATGCCGGTGATCGGCACGAACCGCACCTTCCGCCGCAGGCCGGCGGTGGCCTGGGTGATCGCGCCGTTGGGATGGCCGACGGTGTAGAAGAACGCGTCGAGCCGGCCGTTCTGGAGCTCGTCGGGGCACTCGCTGGCCTTGAGGCCCTCGGCGCGGATGTCATCCAGCTTCACCCCCGCCGCCTTCAGCACGTCCATGGCGTTGCCCCGCTGGCCCGAGCCGGGGTTGCCCAGGTTGACGGTCTTGCCCTTCAGGTCCGCCAGCGTCCGGATGCCCGCGTCGTCGGCCGCCACCAGCGTGATCAGCTCCGGGTGCAGGCTGCACACCGCCCGGAGGTCGGTCTGCGGGCCGCGATCGGCCCACTCGGCCTGCCCCTTCATCGCCTGGTACTGCTTGTCCGACTGGGCGATGCCGAACTCCAGGTCCCCCGCCAGCACGGCGTTGATGTTGAACACCGACCCGCCGGTGGACTGGACCGACATGCGGATGCCGTAGGCGTCCGTCTTGCGGTTGACGAACTTGGCGATCACCCCGCCGGCGGGGTAGTATACCCCCGTCACCCCGCCCGTGCCGATGGTGACGAACCGCTGCTTCTTCCCGCCGTCGCGCGAGCAGCCCGCGGCCGTCCACGCGGTGACCGAAGCGGCCAACACTCCCAGTCCCATCCACAGTGCCGCGTTACGCCTCATCCGATCTCTCCCAGTCCGTCTCGAGCGCGCCGAATCGATCATCCGGACCCCGAGGATAAGGCCCTTGCCCCGCTCGGGCAAGGGAGGCTACAGATAGGCCCATGAACTCCCGACAGCGACTCCTGGCGGCGGTGGACCACGTCCAGCCCGATCGCGTGCCCATCGCCATGACGTACGCCCCGGAGGTCAAGCGGCGCGTGATGGACCACCTGGGGATGGACGAGGCCCAGTTCGAGGCGTGGTCCGGCCAGGACATGGTGGGCGTCCAGCCGACCTTTCCCAACCCGGCCTCGAAGCTGGCCTACGCCGATCCGACGATCGAGGTGACCGCCGATGGTGATTACCTGGACATCTGGCGCGTCCCGTTCCGCCCGGTCCGGGCGGGCGAGCAGACGTACATGGAGCTGTCCGGCCGGCCCCCGCTGGCGGGCTGCCGAAGCATCGAGGAGCTGGACGCCTTCCCGTGGCCCACACCCGGGATGTGGGACTACTCCGCCATCGGCGCCGACCTGGACGCCCGGGCCGACATGGCCACGCGGGGCCACTCGCGGGGGTTCTTCGAGATCGCCCACTTCATGCGGGGCATGGACAACTTCCTGACCGACCTGGCCCTGGACCCCGCGTTCGCCTGCGCCCTGATGGACCACATCATCGACTACCTGCTGGCCCGCTCGCGGGTGATGCTGGAGGCCGGCGCGGGCCGGTACGCCCTCTTCGAGTACAACGACGACGTCGCCTGCCAGCGGGGCCTGCTCATCTCCCCGCCGATGTGGCGCCGCCACGTCAAGCCGCGGATGGCGAAGTTCTGCCGGCTCGCGCGGGAGTTCGGCGCCAGGCTGCTCTACCACTGCTGCGGATCGCCCCGGGCGATCCTGGACGACCTCATCGAGGTCGGCGTGGACATCCTCAACCCCGTCCAGCCGTTGGCGGAGGGGATGGACCCCTTCGAGTTGAAGCGGCGCTACGGCGACCGGATCACGTTCCACGGCGGGATCGACATCCAGCAACTGTTGCCCAACGCCTCGGCCGCGGAGGTCCGCGCCCACACACGCCGGATGATCGAGGTCGTCGGCCGCCGCGGCGGCTACATCCTCGGCCCCAGCCACGCCGTCCAGTCCGACGTGCCCACCGGGAACATCCTGGCGATGATCGAAGAGGCGCGGCGCGTGTAGGAGGCGGAGGGCAAAACCGAAATGCGAAACGGATTGGCGATCGGGTGCGGTAATGCCCCGCCATAGCTATGGCGGGGCTTTAGGAGCCTGAGGGCGCGGTATCTCGCGCTTCCCTCGGCCTCGCCATCGAGGTCCGGAACTGCGGAGCGAAGGTTGGGTTGATTCTGTAGGTTGCCTCGGGCCTTGAGCGAATCCATCGATCGAGGAGACAGGTCATGACGAACAGAGCAGTCTGGTTGGCCTCGCTGCTGGTGTTGGCGTCCGCCTCCGCCGCGCTGGGCGAGGCGGCGACGTGGAGCTTCGCCGTCGAGGGCGGTACCTGCCCCGGCACGGTCGCCACCACGTCCAACGCCGTCACGGTGGACCTGTCCGCCCTGCCGACCGGGGCCAAGGTCTTCCGCGCGGTGCTGCGGTGCAATCGCCAGAGCGGGCCCGGGTGGAAC
>DASRZG010000358.1:0-14702 GCA_035686585.1 Phycisphaerae bacterium | reverse complement strand
CGCCGCACCCGCACGGGCCGGCCGTGCGGCGGCGAGGAGTTCGTCCGGAAGCCCCCATCGCTCCTCGGCCGCCCCCTCCTGTCCGCCAACCGAGGCCGGAAGCCCGGGGCGAGGGCAAAGGAACAGAAATGGCTGCTCCGTCCCCTTTTTCCCCAGAGCTTCCCCATCCAGCCCGACGTTCACTACCTGCGGGTCTGCCGCTACGTGGAGCGGAACGCCCTTCGCGCGGGCCTGGTGCGGCGGGCGGAGGAGTGGCGTTGGGGCAGCCTGTGGCGGCGGTGCGGCGCCGCGGAGCAGCGGGCGCTGCTGCACGCCGGGCCGGTCCGCTTCCCGTCCGACTGGGTCGAGCTTGTCAACCAGCCGCTGACCCAGGAGGAGCTGGACGCCTTGCGGCTGTGCGTGAACCGCGGCCGGCCTTACGGCGGACCGACCTGGACGAAGCGAACTGCTGCCGAACTCGGCCTGGGCGCCACCCTCCGCCAGCGCGGGCGGCCCAGAAAGGAGACCAGCCTTGCCCGGAAGGCTAGAAAAGGTTCCTGACCCCTTTTCCCCCTTTCCCCCCCCCCGTAACCGGGTTCTGGCGGAATATTCAGCCTGTCCACATTCGCGGTGCATTTCTTGTGTGTCGCAGGAAGTGCAAGTGCCATTGAAAGGGGTACACCCGCCCATGATCTCCGGAACTGGCTCCATGAACGATGGCCTTGTAATGGAATGGATATTGGTCCTCGCTATCGCGGCATGCGGGGTTGTGCTTGGGTGCCAGCCGAAGCCCCCGAACGATCGCGAGGAATGGGTGGTGTTTGAGGTGAAAGGAGGGCCGCAGCTTTCCTTGACTGCCTACGGCAGGGAGTTTGCCAAGACAGGGCAAAGGGTCCGACTTGCGAAGGTATTGCCGGGCGCTAGGCTTATCGCGGTAAGGCAGGAGAAGGAGGGTACTACGACCTTCCTCATAAACACAAACGAACCCATTGTCTTCTGGCAAGATGGCCGAGAAGTGGATGTGTCATTGATTGACGAGCGTCACGACGCCAAGACGCGCACAGTGACGGAGACTATCGTTGTTCGAGGGCCCCGCTCAAGGCCGGCGGGCCCAGAGACGAAACCGGTCCTGCAGTAGACCGGGTCCCGGTAGAGTCGAGATGTGGCGCGGTGGCCCGAGGGGAAAGGGGTCAGGAACCTTTTCTGTTGACGCCGGCGCGCGAGCGAACGGGGACGGAGCACTTATTCCGTAAGCGTATGTCGTTCCGCGCATCCACGACGCGGGGGCGACGCGCTCCCCTGCGGGTCGCGGCTAAACGTTGATGACGACCGGCGGGCGGGGCGCCTAAGGCGTTGACGTACTTCTCGATGAAGTCCGCGGCCTTTTCGATGGTCTCGACGGCCAGGGCCTCTTCGCGTGGGAAAAGAGGGACGTGGGAAAAGAGGGGGAAAAGAGGGACGGACCATGTTTTGCACTGTTTTGCAGCGTGCGGGCCGCGCTGCAAGAGGCCGGAGGCCGGCAGAGTGGTAGCCCAGAGCGGAAGCTCTGGGTCAAGAGCGGCCACCCCCGTTCGACCAAGCCTCGGAGGGGCGGAAGAAGGTTGTGCCGCCCCTGGGGGGCTGGAGGAGTAGAGGGGCCGCCGATATCCCATGGCTTTCGCCCTGGGCTACCATTCTGCCGCCCTACGGGCTGGAAGTTGGTAGGCGTAGGACGAGCGACGCTCGTTGCTCGCGGAATCGGATGACGCGATGACCCGGCCGTGCCGGGTTGCCCGCGGCGTAGGCGTGGGCCGCGAATGTGGGTGCCCCCAACGGGGTCTGCGACACGGTTGCGGTGTTCGCAACCGTGCCACTGGACTTTCCGCGCGGGGGAAGTTCAGGTTGACATTTCTTCACCCGGAGAGCGGGTGGGTCGCGCCGAGTGCCGTTCGAGCGGGGCGTCTGTTGGCATGGCTGCAGAGGACGTCCCGATGAATCGGCATGGCACCCACTTCTGAGGCGGATTCCGGAACAGGTACTACCTTTCGCCGCGAGCTGGGGTGTCGTCCCGCGGATCCGCGGTGCGGGGGCGACGCGCTCCCCTGCGGGTCGCGGCTAAACGTTGATGACGACCGGCGGGCGGGGCGCCTCAGGCGTTGACTTACTTCTCGAGCGAACGGGGACGGAACACTTATTTCGTAAGCGTATGTCGTTCCGCGCATCTACGATGCGGGGGCGAAGCGCTCCCCTGCGGGTCGCGGCTAAACGCTGATGAGGGTCGGGGCGCCTCAGGCGTTGACGTACTTCTCGATGAAGTCCGCGGCCTTTTCGATGGTCTCGACGGCCAGGGCCTCTTCGCTGTCCATGTCGATGTCGAACTCTTCCTCGAAGGCGGCCACGAGCTGCACGGACTGGGTGCTCTCGGCCCCGAGGTCGTAGACGAAGTTGCTCTCGGGCTTGACCATGTCGGGCTCGATGCCCAAGACTTCGCAAGTGACCTTGACGACTCGATCCCTGATCTCGCTCTTGTCCATCAATTCGCTCCATTGGGCCGGGACAGGGGCCCGCACCTTGGCGTTGAAGAAACGCATCCTAACGTCATCCGCGCGGCCGGGGTAGTGCCGAATCGCTACGGCGCCAGGCGAATTCTCACGTCGGCGACGGCGGCGCCCACCTCGGCCGCCCCGACGATCAACGGGTTGATGTCCAGCTCCACGATCCGGGGGAAGTCGGCGACGAGCTGGCTGAGCCGCAGCAGGCACACTTCGATCGCGCTTACGTCGGCGGCGACGCCGCCCCGGGCGCCGGCCAGCACGCGGAAGCTGCGGATCTCGCGGACCATCCGCGAGGCCGTCGGCTCGTCGATGGGTGCGAGGGCGAAGGTGACGTCCTTGAGGATCTCCACGAACAGCCCGCCCAGGCCGAACATCAGCGTGGGCCCGAAGACTTCATCCCGCTTGGCGCCCAGGATCACCTCGTGCCCAGCCGGGATCATGCCCCGGCACAGGACGCCGGTGATGTGGGCGTCGGGGGCGGCCCGGGCGACCTGGTCCATCATGGTGTCGTAGGCTTCGCGGACGGCCTGGGGGCTCTGGAGGTTCAGCGCCACGCCCTTGACGTCGTACTTGTGGACGATGTCGGGGCTGACGATCCGCAGCACGGCCGGGACGTCCAGGCCGGCGGCGAAGGCCACGGCCTCGTCGGCGGTCGCGCAGAGCCTGTGGCGCGGCACGGGGAAGCCGTAGGCCTCCAGGACGGTGAGGGCATGCTCCTCGCTGAGGTAGCCTTCGGGCGCCGGATCGAGCACGGCGGCGGCGCGGTCGCGGCGGACGCCGGCGATCCGGGGGACGCCCGCGGGCGGCTGGCGCCGCCACAGCCGGACGCGCTGCACGTCGGCCATGGCCTTGCAGGCCCACTCCGGCAGGATGTAATGGGGGATGTGGGCATGCTGGAGGATGTCCACGCCGGTGGCGACGTCGGAGGCGCCCATGAACGAGCAGGCGATGGGCTTGTCCGTGTGCTCGTGGACCTGGACGATGCCGCGGGCGATGTCGTCGATGTCGGTCATGGACTGGGGCGTGAGGATGACCAGAACCTGGTCGACGTTGGGGTCGTCGAGCACGGCCGCCAGGGCGGACATGTACCGGTCCGCCCGTGCGTCGCCGATGACGTCGACGGGGTTTTTGATATTGGCGGCGGCCGGGAGGGACGCCTGGAGCTTGTCCGTGGTGGCGGCGTCGAAGCGGGGGATCTCCAGCCCGTAGCCGACCGCGGCGTCGGTGGCCATCACGCCGGGCCCGCCGGCGTTGGTGACGATGGCCACCCGGTTGCCCGCGGGCATGGGCTGGTAGTCGAGCAGGATGGCCGTGTTGAACAGCTCCTCGATGCTGTTGACGCGGATGATGCCGGCGTCGCGGAAGACGGCCTCGCAGATGGCGTCCTCGGCCGCCAGCGAGCCGGTGTGGCTGCTCGCGGCGTCGGCGCCCTGGGGCGTCCTGCCGCTCTTGATCGCCAGGATGGGCTTGGGGTGGTCGCCGCGGGTGATGCGGCGTGCGGCCTCGATCAGCGCCCGCCCGTTGCGGAGCTCCTCGAGGTACAGCAGGATCACGTCGGTCTGGTCGTCGCGGTGGAGGTAGTCCAGCAGGTCGATCTCGGTGACGCCGGCCTTGTTGCCGAAGCTGACGAACTTGGAGAACCCGATCGACTTGCCCCGGGCGTAGTCCAGCACGGCCGTGCACAGGGCGCCGGACTGGCTGAGGAAGGCGATTCGCCCCTTGGCGGGCATCTTGCGGGCGAAGGAGGCGTTCAGGACGGTGGCGGGATCGGTATTGATCACGCCCAGGCAGTTGGGCCCGATCATGGCGATGCCGTGGTCGGCGCAGAGCAGCTTGACGCGCTGCTCGCGCTCGAACCCGCGCGGCCCCACCTCGCGAAAGCCGGCGGAGATGATGATGGCCGAGCGGATGCCCTTCTCGCCGCACTCGGCGATGGCGCGTTCGACCACCTGGGCGGGGAAGACGATCACCGCCAGGTCCACCGGGCCGGGGATGTCGTTGACGTACCGGTACGCCGGCACGGCGCTGATCGAGCGTTTGCCCGGGGCGACGGGAAACAGCACGCCCTTATACCCGCTGGCGAGGATGTTGTAGAAGATGTCGTATGGGACCGTGCCGGGGGTCTGGGTGACTCCGAGCACGGCGATGGACTGGGGGTTGAAGATTCCGTCCAGCGGGTCGCGAACGGCCGGTTCCTTCCCGGCCGGGGCGGATGAGGATTCCATCTCCAGGCGCTCCATCAAGTCGTCAGATACTTCGCGCACAGGTCGGCGAGCAGTTCGCGCGTCTTGTCCTCGAGTTCCTCATCGCTGATGGCGGTGAGGCGCCCGTGGATCTCGTACTGGTCCATGACCCAGCGGGCGAGGGGGTGGATCTTGAACTTGTTCACCCGGTCCTCACCGGAGAGGCCGAGGAATTCGTTGACCCAGACGACCACGCCGTCGGTGCCGCTCTTGTCGGTGATGGCGACGCGCGGGGGCCGGCCGAGCAGGGCGGCGGTGTCGAAGATGTTGTAGATCCGCTCGTCGGAGCGGAGCCCGCCGGCGTGGATGCCGGCGCGGGTGGTGTTGAAGTGCCTGCCGACGAACGGGTAGTTGCCGGGGATGGGCAGCCCGATGGATCGCATGTAGTCCGCCAACTCGGTGATGACGGTGGTGTCGATGCCGCACAGGCCGCCCTGGATGGCGATGTACTCGACGATCGCGCCTTCCAGCGGCGGGTTACCGGTCCGCTCGCCGAAGCCGAACAGGGTCGTGTTGACGGCGTCGCAGCCGTACAGCCACGCGGTCCCGCCGTTGACGTGGACCTTGTGGAAGTCGTTGTGCCCGTGCCATTCGAGGTTGGCCGAGGGCACGCCGCACTCCTCGTGGAGCTTGTGGATCAGCTTGGGCACCGACCGCGGCAGGGCGGCGCCGGGGTAGCTCAGGCCGAAGCCCATCGTGTCGCACAGGCGGACCTTGACCGACATCTCCGGGGGCACCTGCCGGCTCATCTCCATCAGCCGGTCGACGAACGGCAGGACGAAGCCCTCGATGTCGGCGCGGGTGACGTCCTCGAGGTGGCAGCGGGGGCGGACGCCGGCTTCGAAGGCGGCGTCGACCACCTCGCAATAGCGGTCCATGATCCGCTTCCGGTCGCTCTTGAGCTTGTAGAAGATGTGGTAATCCGAGCAGCTCGTGAGCATGCCGGTCTCTTGCAGGCCCGCCTCCCTGACCAGCCGGAAGTCGCCCTTCTCCGCGCGGATCCAGCCCGTGCACTCGGGGTAGCGGTGCCCCAGCTCGCGGCACTGGTCCAGCGTGGCCCGGTCGTTCTTGGTGTACAGGAAGAACTCCGTCTGGCGGATCACGCCGTTGGGCCCGCCCAGCCGGCTGAGCAGATCGTAGATGTGGACCATCTGCTCGATGGTGTACGGCGGGCGCGCCTGCTGGCCGTCGCGGAAGGTCGTGTCGGTGATGTGGATGTCGCGGGTCTTGAGGGCGGCGGGATCGAACTCGACCCGTTCCCCGTCGATGACCTCGATGGCGGGCCCGTCGAACGTGATCAGGGGGGGCAGCTTGTAGTCGAAGGTCTCCTCGATGAGGTTCGGCTCGGCGACGTCCTGTAGTGGATGGGGCTTCTGCGGCATTAGGAGACTCCTGTGCGTCTGGGAAGGTCCGAGCGGCTGCGCATACGGCTGCGCATACGGGTGCGCCGGGGCGGCGGGGGCGAACGCCCTTACACGTCGACGCCCTGCTCCTGGCAGACCTTGGTGATGTACTCGACGGCGGCCTTGACGGTATTGACCGACAGGGCTTCGTCCTCGTCCATTTCGATGCCGAACTCTTCCTCGAACATCGCCACCAGCTCGACCGACTGGATGCTCTCGGCGCCCAGGTCGGCCCCGAAGCTCTGCTGGGGCTGGATCTGGTCGGGGTCGACGCCCAGGACCCTTCCGGTTACCGCCTTCACGCGTTCTTCCACGGTTGCCATCTGCGAGATCTCCTGTCAGGTGCGGGATCGCACCATTTGCCTGCGGCCCTTGCGGATGGCCTCGTTGCGGACGGTGGCGGTCAACTCGTAGACCGCGTCCCACATGGCCTCGTCGGCCTCCGTCCATTCCTTCTTGCGCCGGCTCATGGCGACCTTGGCGGTCTGATACAGCATCCTCTTGCCGAACCCCTTGGTGGCCACGCCGTCCAGCATCCACGCGAAGGAGGGGATGAACTTGCTCAGCGGCTTGCCGGTGGCCATGATCAGGCACATCGCCCCGACGTACGCGCCGGTGTTGAACAGCGTCCCGATGGACGTCTTGGTGTGGTCGCCTATGATCGACCCGACCTTCGTCGAGCCGGTGCTGATCGGGTTCCTGCCGTCCATGACCACCGACACGGCCGAGTAGTCGTTCTTCAGGTCGCTGTTGGTGGTCAGCGCCCCGAGGTTGACCCACTCGCCGACGTAGGCGTGCCCGAGGAAGCCTTCGTGGTACTTGTTGGAGTAGCCCTGGATGACGGACTCCTCCACCTCCCCGCCGATCCGGCAGACCGGGCCGATGGACATGCCCTCGCGGCACTTGGCGCCCAGCAGGATCGATTTCCTGCCGACGTAGCAGGGGCCCTCGATCCGCGTGAACGGGTGGACCTCGACGTCCTCGTCGAGGTAGATCGGCCCGCGCTCGGCGTCCAGGACCACCATCGGGTGCACCACGGCGCCCCGGCCGATGAAGACGTCCTTCTTGCTGCCGCGGATGGCGTTAGGCTGCTCGACCGTCCCCTCGATGCCGCTGGCCCCGGCCGCGCGAAAATCCTCGGTGATCTGGGCGGGGTTCTCCAGCACCAGGTCCCAGACGTAGTTGTAGGCGGGCAGGTCGCAGGTGACGTTGGGCAGGACGGCCTTGGCCTGGGTCAGGAACGCGCCCAGGCGGCAGGGGATGTCTCCACCGGCGGGGGAGGAGTTGACCTTGGCGATGTCGCCGGAGGCGATGCGGGCGTAGACGACCTCGCCGGCGGCGTTGACGCCCACCTCGGAAGGCCCCTTGGCCGGGACGTTGAACGTGGCGGCCTTGACCGTCGCGCTGACCGCCAGCAGGTCGCCGGCGAGGGTGGCGGGGTCGTTGACCTTCCTGCCGGTGGAGGCGGCGTAGACCTTGGCCATGTAGTCGGGGACCCAGCAGGCCACGTCGGCGGCGCCGATGCGGGCGGTGAGCTTCTCGGCGAGGGAGGTCATCCCGCATCGCAGTTCCCAGATGGGCCTGGACAGGGCCAGGGGGTGGAACCGCCCCCGGACATCGGGCGGCCCGTCGAACAGGATCAATCGCATCGAAAGGACTCCTATGTCAAATGGGGCACGTGGTTTCCTGCCGGGCCGGCGCGGGCGTCGGCATCGGGCCGAGCGGGCGTCGGGCCGACTACGCGGGCCGGGGGGCGCCCGGCTTGTTCTGCTGGATCCACTTGTAGTAGTCCGCCATCTTCAGCCTGGCGGCGGCGGGCTCGTCGACGAAGATCACGCTGTCGGGGTGCAGTTGCAGGGCGCTGGCGGTGATCATGCTGGTGACGGGCCCCTCGATGGCGGCGGCGACGGCGTCGGCCTTGCCCTTGCCGTTGGCGACCAGCACGAGCTTGCCGGCCTCCAGGATGGTGCCGACGCCCATGGTGATGGCGTAGATCGGGACGTCCTCGGACTTGGTGAAGAACCGGGCGTTGTCGTCGATGGTCTGCTTGGCGAGGGTCTTGATGCGGGTGCGCGAACCGAGGCTGGACCCGGGCTCGTTGAAGGCGATGTGCCCGTCGGAGCCGATCCCGAGGATCTGCAGGTCGATCCCGCCGCATTCGACGATGCGCCGCTCGTACCACTCGCAGAAGGCGATGTGGTTGCGGGTGGTGCCGGAGGGCACGTGGGTGTTCTGGGGCGGGACGTTGATGTACTTGAACAGGTTCTCCCGCATGAAGTAGTGGTAGCTCTGGGGGTGTCTGTCGGACAGGCCGACGTACTCGTCGAGGTTGAAAGTGGTGGTCTGGGAGAAGTCCAGGCCTTCCTCCTTGTGCATCCGGACCAGTTCCTTGTACAGCCCCAGCGGCGTGGAGCCCGTGGCCAGGCCCAGGACGGCATTGGGCTTGGTGTTCATCAGGGAAGCCACTTCCCGGGCCGCCTTTGCACTCATTTCCTCGTAGGTTAAGCAGATGACAACTTCCATAGCTGCGGACCTCTCCTTTCGGTTGGTTGACGCCCATGCCTTCCGAAGACGTTTCCGGGAAGGCACAAGCATTCGCGGCGGATTTTAGGCGATCAAGTCCCGCCCGGCAAGCATTTTCCTTGCGTGGCGCGTTGCGGGGGCGAAAATGCCTTGCCTGCCCGCCGGGAATGGGATAAAAGGTCCTGGCTTGGAACAGAGGGATCGAGCGTGAAGTTCTACCTGGTTGATCGGATAACCGGCATCGAGCCGGGGCGGCGGATCATGGGAACCAAGTGCCTCTCGCTGGCCGAGGAGTACCTGGCGGACCATTTTCCGGCCTTTCCGGTGCTTCCGGGTGTGCTGATGCTGGAGGCGCTGGTCCAGACGGCGGCGTGGCTGCTGCGGATCGAGCAGGGCTGGTCGCGGAGCCTGATCGTGCTGGCCGAGGCGCGGAACGTCCGGTACGGCCACTTCGTCGCCCCGGGCCACACGCTGACGACCGAGGTCGAGCTGGTGAAGGTCGAGGGCGACCTGACGACGGTCAAGGGCTCCGGCACGGTGGGCGATGGGCAGCAGGCGGTCCAGGGCCGGCTGGTGATCCGCAGCTTCAACGTGGCGGACGTGTGCCCTGCCGCGGTGGGCGCCGACCGGCGGATCATCGCCCAGCTGCGGAAGCAGTTCGAGCTGATTGGCGGGCCCGAGGCACTCGCCGCCGCGGGCGGGGGATAGGCCAGGCGGAGGCAAGACAGACCCCGGGACCCGGCAGGGCGGCGATTGACATCCCTGCCGCGGTGGCCTATATGATGTTCTGCCGCGAAGCGGATCCCCGCCGGCAACGGAGTGTCCTGCTGTCGGCGCAGACAGGAGACAAGCGAAGATGCCGATGACACAAGACGAGGTATTCGAGAAGGTCAAGGAGCAGCTCGTGGACGCCCTGGGCGTCGACGAGGACGAGGTGGAACTCGACAAGACGCTCACGGGCGACCTGGGCGCCGAGTCCATCGACTTTCTCGATATCGTGTTTCGCCTGGAAAAGGCCTTCGGGATCAAGATTCCGCCCGGGGACCTGTTCCCGGACAATGTCCTGAATAACCCGGAGTACGTCGCCGACGGCAAGCTGACCGAATCCGGGCTGGCGAAACTGAAGGAATCCCTGCCCCACGTGAACTTCGGGGATTTCGACTCGGACCCGGACGTCAACAAGCTGCCCGAGCTGTTCACGGTCGGGGCGATCTGCACGTACGTGGCGAGGAAGGTCAACGCCTAGAGCCCCCGGTGGCACAGGTTTTCAACCTGTGTTCGGTGGCACAGGTTTTCAACCTGTGTTGGTCGCACAGATTACAGCCCTGTGGCGCCTGCACAGGCACCAGACGTCCGTTTGCTTCACAAGTTACAAACCTGTGCCACCACCTGGAGACCTCCGCCGATGCGATGGATCTGGATTGATCGGTTCCTGGAGTTCAACCCCGGCGTCTCGGCGACGTCCGTCAAGAACGTCTCGCTGGCCGAGGAGCACCTCCACGACCACTGGGAGGATTTCCCCGTCATGCCCTTCAGCCTGATGATCGAGGGAATGGCACAGACCGCCGGCATCCTGGTCGGGCAGGCCCGCGGCTTCCGGGAAAAGGTCATCCTGGCCAAGATCTCCAAGGCCCAGGTCGCCGAACCCGTCCTGCCCGGCGACCAACTGCATTACCGCGCGGAGATGGTGAACCTCTCCGACCAGGCCGCCAGCACCCACGGCACCGTCCTGAAGAACGGCCGGGAAATCGGCACGATCGACCTGATGTTCAGCCACATCGATCAGAACATGGCCGGCGTGAAATTCCCCGAGGAGAACTTCGTGTTCACCGGGCAGTTCCTGCGCCTGCTGGCGGGTTTTGTGGAGACGGCGGAGACGTCGGAGGCGTCGGCCCATGGCTAGGCGGCGCGTGGTCGTGACCGGCCTGGGGGTCGTCACACCGGCCGGGACGGGCATCGAGGCCCTGTTCGCCAACCTGCTGGCGGGGGCGAGGGCGATCAAGCGGATCGACCTGTTCGACCCCAGCACCTTCCCCTGCCAGATCGGCGGGCAGTTGAACGGGTTCTCGGCCCGCGATTTCGTTCCCAAGAGCTACCGCAAGGCGGTGAAGGTGATGGCGCGGGACATCGAGATCGCCGTCGTCGCCGCCGATCTGGCGGTGCGTGATTCGGGCATCGCCACCAAGGGGATTGACAACGGGGCCCCGGACATCGAATCGAGCCGGCTGGGCTGCAACATCGGAGCCGGGCTGATGTGCGCCGACCTGGACGAGCTGGGGGCGGCGGTGAACACCTCCGTCACCGACGGCGCGTTCGACATCGTCGCCTGGGGCCGGGAGGGCATGAACAACCTCACGCCCCTGTGGCTGCTGAAATACCTGCCGAACATGCTGAGCTGCCACGTGACGATCATTCACGCGGCCAAGGGCCCGTCCAACACGATCACCTGCGGGGAGGCGTCGGGGCACCTGGCGGTGGGGGAGGCGGCGCGGACGATCGTCCGCGGCGCCGCCGACGCGGCCATCGCCGGCGGGGCCGAGAGCAAGGTCAACCCGATGGGCCTGCTGAGGCTTTGTCTTCTGAACCGCGCGGTGACGACGGGCAACGATTCGCCGGGCGAGGCGGTCCGGCCCATGGACGTCCGGCACGCCGGCAGCGCCGTCGGCGAGGGCGGCGGGCTGCTGATCCTGGAGGACCGGGATCGTGCGGACCGGCGGGGGGCGCGGATCTACGCGGAGGTGGTGGGGTTTGGCGCCGCCTGCGACCCGGGCGGCGTGGACTACCTCCAAGCCACCGACGGCAATATCGGCGGGGCGATGCGTGCGGCCTTGCGCGACGCCGGGATCGCCCCGGCTCAGGTGGGCCTGATCATCCCCAACGGCACGGCCGTCGCCGCCGAGGACGCGGCGGAGGCGCGGGCGATCCGGGAGGTGTTCGGGGAGGACGCCGGGCGGATTCCGTCGGTGCCGCTGACCGGGAGCATGGGCAACCTGTTCGCCGGCGCGGGCGGGGTGGACCTGGCGGTGGCGGCGATGGCGCTGCACAGGCAGACGATCCCGCCGGCGGTCAACGGCGACGAGGCGGCGGCGGACTGCCCGCTGAACCTCCCCGCCGAGCCGATCGAGGGCGGGCTGGACTATGCCCTGTGCGTCTCGGCGACGGTGGGCGGGCAGAGCGGGGCGGTGATCCTGAAGCGATACGAGCCATGAAGCGGCGAGTGGTCATTACCGGAATGGGTTGCGTGACGCCCCTGGGTCACGACGTGGAGACGCTGTGGTCGTCGCTGCTGGGCGGCGACAGCGGTCTGGGCGTGACGGAGCTGTTCGACGCCTCGACCTTCCCGACGACCTTCTCGTCGCAGGTGAAGGGCTTCGACCTGCCGGCGGAGCTGGCCGACGGGCGGCACCGGCACGCGGGGCGGCACACGCGGTTCGCCCTGGCGGCGGCCCTGGAGGCCTGGCGGGCGGCGGGCCTGGGCGATTCGGGCCGGTTCGACCCGGACCGCACGGGCATCTACCTGGGCTCGGGCGAGGGCAGCCTGGACTTCGAGAACTTCACCTCCTTGCTGGTCGACGGGTGGGGCGAGCAGAAGCTGGATACCGCCGCCTGGGGCCGGCACGCCTTCGAGCGGATGAGCGTCCACCGCGAGACCGAACAGGAGGCCAACATGGTGGTGGCGCACCTGGCGGCCGAGCTGGGGGTGCGCGGGCCGGCGTTTAATTGCCTGACCGCCTGCGCCGCCAGCACGCAGGCGACGGGCGAGGCCACACAGATCATCCGCTACGGCGACGCGGACGCCATGGTCACCGGCGGGGCGCACAGCATGATCCACCCTTACGGCATGACGGGGTTCATCCGGCTGACGGCGCTGTCCGGCCGCAACGACGACATTCCCCGCGCCTCCAGGCCGTTCGACCTGACCCGCGATGGGTTCGTGCTGGGCGAGGGCGCCAGCATCCTGGTGCTGGAAGAGTACGAGCTGGCCGCCAGCCGGGGCGCGCCGATGCTGGCGGAGATCATCGGCTACGGGTCCAGCGCCGACGCCTACCGCATCACCGATCAGGACCCCGAGGGGGAGGGAGCGGCGGCGGGGATGCGCGCCGCCCTGGAAGACGCCGGGTTGACCCCCGCGGACATCGATTACATCTCCGCCCATGGCACCAGCACCCCCCTGAACGACTCGGTCGAGACGCGGGCGATCAAGGCGGTCTTCGGCGACAGGGCCCCGGACGTGCCGATCAGCTCCGTCAAGGGCGCCTTGGGCCACCTGATCGCGGCGGCCGGGGCCACCGAACTGATCACCTGCGTCCTGGCCCTCCGCGACGGGATCATCCCGCCGACCGCCAATTACCAGGTGCCGGACCCGGAGTGCGACCTGGACTACGTGCCGAACGTGCCCCGCAAGATGGAGTTGAACACGATCATGAGCAACTCCTTCGGCTTCGGGGGGCAGAACGACACGTTGATCATTCGGCGCATTTGACGGAGACTTGATCCCTAACCGTTTCGCGGCTACTATCTTGCGCGGCCCCAGGTCGGGCTGCGGGCGCACGACGGCGCCGATGGGACGGGCATGATCGGGCACAGGTTGACGGATGGGATGCTGTCAGTCGTCGTGGGCGCGATGGCCGAAGGGTCGTGGCTGTCGCGTTACTGGGCGGCGCTGGCGATTGGGGGCACCTGCCTGGTCCTGCTGGCGTTCGCGGCGGTGGTGGTGGCCAAGTACGTCCGCATCTCCCTGAACGTCTTCTGCACCACCCCGGCGCCGGTGATCACCGGCGGGCGTGACTTCACCATCCTCCGCGGGGAGGAGGTCCGCTTCCGCAGCTTCGACGGCACGAGCCTGCGGGGCATGTGGCTGCGGGCGTCCAATCGCCCCCAGCGCAAGGGCGCCATCGTCTTCTGTCACGAGAGCGCCTCGGACATGTACAGTTGCTCCCGGTACGCCCGCCCGCTGCTGGAGGCGGGGTTCGACGTGTTCACCTTCGACTTCCGCGGGCACGGCGACAGCTCCGCCGCCGGGTACAAGCCCCTCCAGTGGCCCTCCGACAAGGAACTGGCGGACGTCCTCGGGGCGACCGCCTACGTCGAGGACGTCCTCGAATCCGAAGGACGCGGCAGGAACGTCGGCGTCTTCGGCATCAGCCGCGGGGCCGGGGCGGCGATCCTGGCGGCCAGTTCGGACCCCTATATCGCCTGTGTGGTCTGTGACGGCGCGTTCGGCACGGCCGAGATCTCCACGTACCTGATGAAGCGCTGGGCGTCGATCTTCGCCCGGGTGAAGCTGGTCTACGAGAACCACCCGGACGCGTTCTGGCGGTTCCTGTACTGGTGCATGATCCGGCTGGCCCAGCCGAGGCTCCGCCGGCGGTTTCCCTCGGTGGTCAAGGCGCTTCGAAACATGGCGCCGCGCCCGATCCTGTTCATCCATGGCCAGCGCGACAGCTTCATCCCCGCCGAGCAGGGCCGGTTGCTGTACGAGCAGGCCGAAGAGCCCAAATACCTGTGGATCGTCCCCAAGGCCAAGCACAACCAGTCGGTCATGATCGCCCCGGCGGAGTACGCCGCCAGGACGGTCGCCTTTTTCCGCGAACACCTTGCCCGGGAGGCCGTGAGTGTCAATGAGTGCGTGGGTGGCCAAACCCGGACCGGGGTAGCATAGCCGTCGCCGAGCCGGCCCGGCCGACAGGGGCCGAAGGGGACGGCGTGTGCATTCCGCGTAAGCCATGAATATCGCCGCAAGCATCCTCAAGCCCATCGCCATGGCGGCCGGGTGGCACGCCTCGGCCCAGGCCAAGGCGTTCTTCCGCGCCTGCCGGAACACGCGGCAGGCGCAGGAGGAGCTGCGCATCCAGTTGGTCCGCGCCTCGGCGGACTCCCGGTTCGGCGCCGACCACGGCCTGGCGCGGGTGCGATCGTACGAGGACTTCGTCTCGGCGGTCGACGTGGGCGACTACGAGGCCCGCCGGGCTTACCGCGACCGGGTCTTCCGCGGCGAGCCGGAGGCGCTGTTCGCCCCC
>DASRZG010000357.1:0-4935 GCA_035686585.1 Phycisphaerae bacterium | reverse complement strand
CGCAGCCCCGCCGACCGTGACGCCGCCATGCAAAAGATCACCGACGCCTTTCCGAAAATGCAGTGCTTCCCGCTGGACATCATCTCCCCCAACGGCCCGTGAAGCGGGCGCGGCCCCTTCGGGAGGGCGATGGAAGAAGCGCCACCGCGCTCGAAATATCTACGCTTTCCTCTTTGATGGGACGGCCTTTGCGTCTGTAATGGTCAGGCGGTCAATCGCCCTGGAGCGAGCCGATGGATTCGCGCGAACGAATGCTGGCCGTGATGAACCGCGAGGTTCCCGACCGCGTTCCGACGGACATCTGGGCGGTCCCGGAGGTCGTGGCCAAGCTGCGCGAGCACTTCGGTCCCGACGCCGACCCCTACGCCCTCCTGCACGTCGACGGGATGGCCTGGGTCGGGGCGAAGTACGTCGGCCCGGCCCTGCCGGCGGCCGGGCCGGACGAGACCGTGGACCTCTGGGGCGTCCGCAGGAGGAGGGTCGAATACGGGGCCGGGGCGTACTGGGAGATGTCCCAGAACCCCCTCGCCGGCGCCCGGACCATCGACGACCTGACGGCGTACCCCTGGCCGACACCTGACTGGTTCGACTACTCCGAGATGGCGGCTGCGGCCCGCGGGCGCCGGGACAAGAAGGTCGTCCAATGCGGGTACATGGCCCCCTTCACGTTTCACCAGTACCTGCGCGGTTTGGAGGGCTCGCTGATCGACCCGCTGACCGAGCCGGAATTCACCCATCACCTGCTGGGGCGGTTGTGCGAATTCTTCTACGAGCACCACCGGCGGATGTTCGAGGCGTGCGAGGGGCTGATCGACGTGGCCCAGGTGACCGACGACTACGGGATGCAGACCGGGCCGATTCTGTCGCCGGCGACGTTCCGCGAGTTCTACCGCCCGCACCTGGAGCGGTTCGTGGACCTGGCGCACGCGTTCGGGATCCGGGCGTTCCATCACGACGACGGGGCCATCCGGGACTTCATCCCCGACCTGATCGAGATCGGCATCGACATCCTGAACCCGATCCAGTGGCGGTGCCCGGGGATGGAGATGGCGGGCCTCAAACGCGACTTCGGGGACAAGCTGGTCTTCCACGGCGGGATCGACAACCAGCAGACGCTCCCGTTCGGCACCGAGCCCGACGTCCGCGCCGAGGTCCGCCGCGCCATCGACGCGCTGGCGTCCGACCGGACCGGCTACATCCTCGCCCCCTGCCACAACATCCAGGCCAACACGCCCGTCGGGAACATCATCGCCATGTACGACGAGGCCTACAATTATGGGCGCTTCTGACCGCGGCGGCTTCCGGGAGAATCGGATCGCCGGGGATGCGCCGCATGAGGGTTCAGGACGGATGAGCATGAACGACGGGCAACCATCGCCGGCCGCCGCCGCGGAGACCCGGCCGCGCTCCTACCGCGGGACGATGGCATACATCTACGCGTTCGACCTGGCATACGACATGAGGCGCGAGCCGCTCGAACGGCTCCTGGGGCGCCCGATGCAGGAGTACTCGATCGGGCTGAGCAAGCGCAATCCGAGACGCCTGTTCTTCTACCGCCCGCAGATGGTTGTCCTGCCGCCCGAGCGCCGCCGGACGGACTGCGGGACCGTGGAGATCCAGCGGAGCGTGAAGCTCTTCAGCGTCGGGGCCCTCAGCATCCAGGTCCGCGTGCCGTTCGAGGTCGAGCGCATCGCGGACCTGGTCGCGTACCACGAACTGCGCTTTGCGACGGGCAGTCTCGAGGAGGAGGTTCGGGACCTTGGCGAGCGGGTTCGCGAGGAGGTCGCGCCGTTCTGCATCCGGCCGGCGGGGCGTCTGGGGGAGGGGGAGGCCTACACCGCCTTCTGCCTGGAGGCGTTGCCTCGGGGCCCGGACCGTCCGGCCCTTCGTGCCGAGCAGTGGCTGCTGAACCAGCGATCCCAGGTCGCCAAGCTCCTGATGGAGGAGGCGGAGACCGCGCACCTGTCCGAGCAGCAGGTCGCGGGGGCCACAAGGCAGTACCTGAGCTACTTCGACGACGACGTGGTCGTGCTGGACTGGGACGCGGCCCTGATCGTCGGCGCGCAGGACAGCCTCGATGACATCCTGCACGTCATGGAGCTCGCCAACGTGCAGTTGGTCGAGCTGGCGGCCTACGACCGCATCCTGGACGCGTCGCTGGAGGCGTCGTATCGCGACGTGGCCCGGCGGAGGGTCCCCGCCCGCCGCGAGGTCCGCCACCGGCTCCGGGAGATCCACGTGGACCTGGCCCGGCTCAGCGACGAGCTGGGGAACATCACGAAGTTTTTCGGGGACTGGTACCTGGCGAGGATCTACCAGATGCTCTCCGGCCGTTTCCACCTGGCCGATTGGCACCGCATCATCGACGAGAAGCTCAAGACGCTCGGCAGTCTCTACGAGCTCCTCCAGCAGGATCGGGTCAACTTCTGGATGGTCATGCTGGAGATCATGATCGTGCTTCTGTTCATCATCGACGTGATCGTGCTGCTTGCCGGGCTGTGAGGCAGCGGGCCTCCTCGTCCGCGAGGCGCCGCCGGAGAGGCGCATTGGCGGCCACCGATTGAAGGCGGAGAAGACCATGGCGACAGATTCGGCCGACGCACCGAAGATCGTGACGGTGGGCGAGGGCTTCCACGTCCGGCAGGAGGTCGACAACATCGCGTGGATCGACCTGGGCGAATACGCGATCGTCGTCGACGCGCTGGAGCGCGCGGAGCTGGAGGACGAGGTCTTCCAGTCCATCCGTTCCACGCTGGGCGACAGGCCGGTGCGGTACGTCCTGAACACGCACACGCACTACGACCACACGGCGCTCAACGCGGCGTTCCAGCGCCGCTGCGGAAGCGAGGTCATCAATCGGCGGACCGGACGGATCCCGCCCGACGGCCGCTGGTTCGAGGGCAAGCGGCGAAAAGTGCTGATGCTGCCCGCCCCGGGATGCCACACCGACGAAGACTGCGTGGTCTGGGTTCCCGACGACCGCGCGCTGTTCGTCGGCGACATCTTCGGATGGGGGCTGATCCCCCTGTCCAGGAGGCTCAACGCCGACAGCGCCAAGCTGCTGGTGGACACCTACACGCGGCTGATCGAGTTCGACGCCTCGGTCGTCATCCCCGGCCACGGGCCGCTGTGCACGACGGCCGAGCTGAAGCGGTGGGTCGCGTACTTCCACTGGCTCGCCGAGCAGGTCCGCCGCGCCTGCGACGCGGGCAAGACCGACCGGCAGATCGCTGACCAGGCCGCCCCGCCGGACGACATGAAGACGTGGTGGCGGTTCCTGCAATGGAAGCACGACGACAGCCTCGGCAAGGTCCTCCAGGCCGTCCGCCGCGGCTGGAAGGGCCCTGCCGCTACGCCGAGCCGGTGATCTTCTTGAGCAGACCGAAGAACCCCCGCTTGCGGTCGGAGCGGATGGTCCAGTTGACGGGCACGCTCTGGTAGCCCTCATCGTAGCCTTCGCCCTCCATGCGGTAGTCGAAGTAGCCCCAGGAGGCGTAGCGGCTGACGGCGGCGAGCATGTTGTTGTCGGCGGCGTCGAAATCGAAGTGATCGTCCTCGTTGAACACGACCGGCCGGCCGCGGTAGGAGGGCAGGTTGCGGCAGTCATCCACCATCCGGCGAATGCCGTCGGGCTCGCCCACGCCGTTGCCGTGGATCAGCAGGAAGTCGGCGGCGGCCGCGACGGAGTCCGGGGGGATCGTCCCGCCGCCCATGCTCACGCTTACCAGCAGCCGCCCCGCGGGCGAAGCGACCTTGCCCGCCGAACGCGCCTGCACGCGGCCAATCAGCTCGGGGCACCGGGCCGGGCTGAGAATCTCGTGATCGTAGGCGCGGACGTCCGTCTCGTTGGCGATCTCGACCAGGACGTTGGCGTAGCCCCCCTCCAGCAGCCAGTCGGTGGCGCTGTCGGTGGCCCGCACGACGGCCTGCTCGTCGGTCAGGCGCTGGTCCTGGCCGAAGTAGAACAGCCCGACGATCGCCGCCATCCCGAGGCGGTCCGCCTCGTCGAGGATCCGTGCTAACCGCCCCATGTAGTCGGCGCGGAGTTCGCCGCCCGCGTCGAACGCGGAATTGTGCCACGGCTGGGCCCGCGAATAGCCCTCGGGGCTACCGCCCTGGAGATTGATCGTGAAGGCGAGCAGCCCGTCCGCCCGCCAGAGGGGCATCGCCGCCACGAACTCGTCCGTGTTGCGGTCCGGATCCCACGGACCGTCCGGGTAGTCCCAGCGCGCCTGAGTCTGCGGGTTGAGGTCGTCGAAGATCCCCTGCACCAACCGGGCGTTCATCAGGAGGCCCTCGACCTTCCGGCCGTTGTAGTGCCGGCCGGGATACGTCGGCCGACCGTTGATGAGGAAGGCATCACGCTCAATGCTGATAGCGGTATGGCGTCTCACGGGACCGGCCTCTCCTTTTCGTGCAATTCCTGCCTGCCCGGCCTCCCTGCCGGCCTCGCCCCGCGAGGGGCAGGCGGGCGCCGGGAGGGCAGGCAGGCGTGTAATCAGTGGACTGCGTTCACGACGGCAGATTGTCCCCGTTCCGCGGCGGTGTTCAATGCGCAAAAGGCCAAAAGCGCATTCGACCGCGACGCCGTTGACCGGATAGAATACCCACGCACAGCCCGCCGGGTTCGCTTGGGCGGGCAGGAGTCCAGGCAGGGGAGCCATGGACACCGAGGACCGCATCCCGGTATTCGACTTGCAAGCAATGCGGGACAGGGCGCCCGTCTTCAGCGGGCGCGACGCCGCCGGGGAGGTGTTGGCGGGGATGCTCCAGGACTACCGCGAGAGCGGCGCGCTGGTCCTGGCGATACCGGCGGGAGGCGTGGCCGTCGGCGCGCCTATCGCGAAGCGGCTCCACCTGGATCTGGACGTCGCCGTGGTCAACAAGATTACGCCCCCCTGGAACGCGGAGTGGGGCTTCGGGGCGGTGGCGTTC
>DASRZG010000356.1:0-6404 GCA_035686585.1 Phycisphaerae bacterium | reverse complement strand
TCCCTTCGCGCTTGGGCCAGTTCAGGATCGACACCATCACGTTCGGATCCTTCAGCGGCATCGCCCATCGCGAGAGCTTCCCCTCGGCATCCATCCGCCACAGGCCGCAGTCGGTCGGGATCATCGTCGCCCCCGGGTGGTCCTTGTGCTGGAGCCAGTAGATCGCGGCCGGGGCGTCCCTGCCGGCCAGACGGCCGATCTCGCGCGACAGGTCGATGAGCCGGAGCGTCTCGGGATGGACCGCAATGGTCAGGTCGCCGTTGAACTCGTACGCCAGCCAGCCGCCGTAGAGGGGGATCCGGCGCATGATCTCCCGCCCCGGGCCATGGGCGGGGTACTCCTTCAGGGCGTATCGCAGCACCACCGGGCCCGTGGGGCCGGTCAGCTTGTCCTCATAGCCGGGTACGCGGCTGGGGGAGGTGAACGTCGGCACCCAGCGGCCGGCCTCCTCGTCCAGCAGGTAGATCTGGCTCCGGCGGGAGTAGATGATCCCGTTGGGCTGGACGAGGATCGAATCCCCGCAGATGGGGCGGTGGATCTCCCCCGGCGCCAGCCCGGGCAACTCGCGGATCCGCCCGTCCGGGTCGACGTGAAACGTCCTGCCGTCATACCGCACCGCCCAGAAGCTGCCCTTGGCCCTGCCGTCATACACCTGCGTGACGCCCCGCAGGCAGGCCCAGTCGCCCTCGAGCTTCTGCCGGTTGGCGCGGAGGAACTTCAGCGCCCGGTGAAACGCCTCCAGGCCGCCGTACTTCTCGTAGAACTTCTTCACCTCCTCCTCGGCCTGGTCGTACTCGCCCAGGCGGAGCAGGCATTCGGCGTTGAGCCAGTGGACGTACCGGTCCATGCCCAGGTCGCTGCCGGCGGCATAGGTCTCCCATGCCTCGCGCCACTCCTCGATCGTCAGGTCCGGGGTGAACCGCAGCGTGTCGAGGTACGTGTAGACCACCCGCCCCCGCGACGCCTCCGGGGCGTGCGGGATCATCTGCTTCGCCCACTCCGCCGCCCGGCGGTTGATCGCCATGTGGCTGAGCTGGTAGCGGACGTCCTCGGTGAAGAGGGTGCACGCCTTCTCCGGCTCGAGCGGGCGGACGGCGTCGACGATCGCCTTTGCGGCGCCCTCGTCCCCCGCCGCGACCGCGGCCGACCACGCGGTCATGGCGTGCGCGGCCACGTAGCCCGTCACGTTGTTCGATCGGAACGAAGAGACCACCACCGCGGACAGGGCGGCCGCCTCCGGCATCTTGCCGGCATCGATCGCCGCCATCACCGCTTCCCAGACCGCCCAGCCGCGGGGGCCGGTCAGATGCGGGGAACCCTTCAACACCTGGTCGTAGCGGCGTTGGAAGAAGCCCAGCCGCCCGCGGACGTACCATCGCCAGAAAGCGTGCTCTGCCGGCGTCCCCTCGGGCCAGGTCACGCCCGTCAGCTTCACCGCCAGCGGGTAGTTCCTTCCGGGCCCCGCGAAGTAATCGACCGCGGAGGAGAGGGTGCGGAACACGTCGTCCCCCGGCTCGGAGAGCTCCCGCAGCAGGGCGGCGGTGCGGGCGCTGCTGAACGGCATGCCGTCGAACGTGGCCATGGGATCCCGGTGGACCCAGGCGAAGCGTGCGGCATCGGTGCGCGGGAGCATCTCGTCGTAGATCTTCATCGCCAGGGCGTGATCGAGGTTGTACTCGGCCGCGGCGATCAGCCTCTCCGTGGAGAACAGGTCGTCCATGCCTGCCTTCCGTGCAGCCAGCAGATGCCGGAAGGCCTGGTCATAGCGCCCTTCCGCCCAGGCGACGGTGCCGGCGGCCTGGGCCTGGCCGCCCTTGTTCAGGTCCCAGTTGCTCAGGCGGATGCCGATAATCCCGGCCATCGGGACCTCCACCGTCACGATCCTGCCGTCCCGCCAGAGCTGGTAGCGGCGATTCGTGGTGGAGGGGATCGAACCGATCTGCCGATTGCTTGTTACGTCGGACTCGTTGATCCTCAGGACGACGTCGCCGCACCTGAAGCCGAGCTTCCGGGCCGGCTTGTCGGCGTCGACCGCCACCACGAGCGCCCCGTGCGTCGCCCAGGCGAACCGCTCCAGCAGGCGGCGGACCCGCGCGGCGACCTCGGGATCGTCGTGGTCGCTGTAGCGCAGCAGGTGCTCCATCGCCGCCACGCCCATCTCCTCCAGGCGCTGCGAGGCGGCCTCGCGATCCCGGAACCGGTCGGCGCCCAACTGCTTGACCACGCGGTCGATCTCTTCCGCCCGCGCACCGCCCGAGACGTCCGGACCGTCGGACTGCGCCGCTGCCGCCGTCGGCCAGATTCCGGCACACAGCACGGCCGCCCAGATTGCGATCGCCACCCGCACGAATCACACCCCTCAGCGAAGACTCCGCACTTGGCAGCGTCGAGTCTACCGCGGATCCCTTCCCGGGGCAAGCGGCCGCTGCACGCGGGGGCGTGTCTACAGGCCTGACTGGGCCTTCACGGCAACCTTGCCGTCCATGAATGTGACCGTGATGGTGCTCTTGCCTTCGGCCCAGACCATGATGCTGGCCGAAGTGGTCATCGTGGGCATACCGGGCATCCCGGGTGCCGGGGGGAGTCCGCCCGTCGTCTCAACCTTCTGCTGGCCCTTGCCGAGGATCGCCTCGACCTGGGAAACGGTCATGCCCATCTTGATCTTGTCGTAGTTGCTCTTGTTGACCACCTTGCCCCCGCAACCGGCGAAGGACAAGACCAGCCCCACCAGCAACACGCCCAATGCGACGCGGCGAAGTGACATGCGTTGGCCCTTTCCAGATAGGATCATGCGATCTGCCTTTCCGCGTATACACCCCATTCCCCACCTTCGTCAACACATAAGGCGTCCCCCGACCCGCCCGTGACGCTCCCGGCAGACTTTCGCTGGCGTCCGCCCCTCCGCAGCGTTAGGATCTCTCCCGGATTCCGATACCCCTCAACGGACCCACGGGATGATACGCAGCTAGGCCATCGCAGCCCGGGAACGTTCGATTCGACCTGGGTGCCACAGGCTGCTTGCAGCCTGTGAGCCATCGGGCGGGGTGCATGCCGAACGGTCCTTCTCCTCCCCCCACGGGCTGCAAGTCCCGATGACCATCGGGATGGCACCCAAGCCCCCGCCGGACATGTACCCGGCCGGGCCGGAAGCACTGATCGGAGCACACCGATGGCAAGTTCCGTGCTGGAATTCGAGGACGTGACGTTCTACTACCCCGCCGCCGCGGCCGCCGTCTTCAAGGGATTGACGGTCCGGTTCCTCCGCGGCTGGACGGGCGTGATCGGGCCCAACGGGTCGGGCAAGACGACGCTGCTGCACTTGGCGTGCGGGCTGCTGGAGCCGTCGGCCGGGCGGATCAGCAGGCCCGACGGGCTGATCTACTGCCCCCAGCGGACGGACGACCCGCCGGGCGACTTCGACGAGTTCGCCCGGTCGGCCGACCGGGGCGCGTGCGTGCTGCGAGGCTGGCTGGGGGTGGAGACGGAACCGGAACAACCTCGCCCCGTGGGGGTTACAGGATTCAGCAGGTGTCGGGAGATCCGAAGGAATCCGATCGAAAGGGAGACGCACCATGAAGAGCACCCGTGTAATGGCAGGCGTGCTGCTGTGCTGTGTATGTCTGGCGTTTGCGGCGACGGCGCGGGGCCAGGAGGAACGGGCCGCGGTAGTCCAGGGCAAGTTCGTCGGCCTGGTGGAGAAGGTCCTGGAGGATCGCGAGTACGTCGGCATCGTGCTCCAGCCGCTGGAGAAGGACGAGAAGGTGACGGTGCTGTTCGCGCGGACGCGGGCGGACGTCCTCGAAATCGCCCGCGGCCTCAAGCCGGGCCAGAAGGTGACGGTCGCGGTCGCCCGCGAGAACGGGCAGATGTGGGTACGGCGCCTGGAGGCGGAGCGGCTGACCGACCGCCCGGCCGACGCAGAGGCGCGCGTGCGACAGGAACGCGAGGAGGCCCAGCGCCGCGAACGGGCCGAGGCCGAACGCCGAGAGCTTGCGGCCCGGAAACCGGCCGAGGGCGAACGGCGGGAACGGCCTGACGCGGAGCGCCGTGAGCGTCCCGAGGCCCAGCGCCGCGAACCGCCGGCCCGTGAGCGCCCGGAGGCCGAACGTCCCAAGCCGGCGGCGGAAGGCGAACGAGTCCGCGCCGAGCTGCGCGAGCTGTCGGACATGGTCCGCCGGCTCCAGCAGAACATGGAGCGGATGCAGCGCGAGATGAACCAGCTCCGCGAGGACAACGCCCGGCTGCGGCGGGAACTTCGGCTGCCGCCGGCCGAGGGCGAGCGCCGTGACCGCCCCGAGGGCGAACGTCGTGACCGCCCCGCCGCACCGGACCGCCCCGCGGGCGACCGGCCCGAGAGAGACCGGCCCAATCCGGAAGCTTCCAGGACGGACGCGAAGTAAGACTCATCCGCGTGACATCTATCCGGGGGCGGACTTTACGAAACCGCCATTGCCCGTTATGATGGTGATGGAGGTTAATGGTGTTGCGCGCCGCCAAAGAGGAAGCCGGCCGGGTTCGGGTTGTCGCCTTGGTGTACCCATCCACCCGCGTGGAGGAGGTCCGCCCGCGGGCGGAGTGGGTCCGCGCCGCCGGGGCGTACCAGGCCGCCGCGGAGATGCTGGCCGAGCCGGCGGCGGCGCTGGTGGTGGACCTGGGACGGATCACGGCCGGGCACGCGGGCCTGCTTTCCCTGGCGGGGCGGCTGGGGGTGCCGGTGATCGCCTTCGGCGAGGTCTCCGCGGACCTGGGGGCCGACGCCCTGGGCAGCGCCCGACTGATCACGCGAGAGGGCCTGCCTGAGGCCCTGGACCGCATCCTGCCCCCCGAACTCCCCGAACCCGCCGAATCGACCTCCCCCGAGGATCAAGCCGGCGCAGCCGCACGGGCCGAGGCCGCCGAGGAGGCCCCGCCGGCGGCGGAGGCGGCGGCCGAGCCCGAAGCGCCCCGAACGCCGGGGCGCCCGGCCGAGATGCTGACCCAGGCCGAACTGGACGCACTGCTTGGATAACGCCATGCCCGCCGCTCACGCGGACATCCTGTTGGTCGCAGACGAGCCGACCGCCCGGGAAGTGACCCGTGCGGGCGGCGGCGTGCCGATCCTCCACCTGAGCGAGCCGTACCGGGCCCTGGAGGAGTTGTCGCGGCATCCCCATCGGGTGGTCCTGGCGGCCGAGGGGGTGCCGGACCCAAAGGGCTTCGCCCGCGCCGCCCGCCGCCTGGCCCCCGCCGCACGGGTTTACGCCCTGTGCACGGCGGCCGGGGAGGCCGACCTGCGGGCGGCGGGGCTGGGCGAGATCGACGATTATTACCTCATGCCGCCGGCGCGGGAGGACATCGCCCGGATGCTCCAGGCCGGTGCCGAAGGCCGGTACGAGCCGGTCGCGCGGGTCGACCGGCCGACGGCGGCGGAGATGTCCGCGTCCGAGGTGGCGGCGCTGATCGAATCGGCGGGGACGCTGTCGTCCCTGGCCGTCCACCTGGCGGAGATGGTGGCCGCGTGGGTCGGGGCGCCCGTGCACTGGGCGCACGCCGCCGGCGACGAGGCCGGCGAGCCGCTGCTGCTGCTGGACGGCAGCGACGGCCCCCAGGTCCTGCTGGCGGGGCCCGACATCCAGGTCCCTGCCGCCGGCCGGGGCAAGCTGGCGGGCTTGCAGGCATTGGCCGGGGCCCTGACCGGCCAGGCCCGGCGGGCCGAGTCGCTCCACCGCCTGGCGATCACGGACTTCCTGACCGGCGCGCACAACCGGCGGTACTTCTACCACTTCACCGACCGGCTGCTGCGCCGGGCGGCGAAGGAGAAGTTCCACGTCACGGTGCTGCTGTTCGACATCGACGATTTCAAGCGGTACAACGACACCTACGGGCACGCGACGGGCGACGAGATCCTGTGTGAGACGGCCTCGCTGATGTCGAAGGTCACGCGCGAGCACGACGTGGTGGCGCGGATCGGCGGGGACGAGTTCGCCGTGCTGTTCTGGGACGCCGAGCCGCCCCGCCAGCCGGACAGCCGCCATCCTCAGGAGGTCTCCGACGTGGCCGGACGTTTCCTCCAGGCCCTCTCCCGCCACGAGTTCGCCTCCCTGGGCCCCGAGGCCCGGGGCGTGCTGACCATCTCCGGCGGGCTGGCGACCTTCCCCTGGGACGGGCGCACATGCCGCGACCTGCTGCGCCACGCCGACACCGGCCTTCGCCAAGCCAAGGCCGCCGGCAAGAACGCCATCTACCTCGTCGGCCAGGGGTCGATCGGAGAGCCGAGCGAGGACTGACCGGCCCGGGTGCCCCCAACGGGGTCTTCGACATGGTTACGCGCCGTCCGCGTAACCATGCCAACGTCCCAGGGGGGCTCGCGCATGGTCAGGCGAAAGACGCCTGACCATGTCGAAGACCCCTTCGGGGGCACCCGT
>DASRZG010000355.1:0-3465 GCA_035686585.1 Phycisphaerae bacterium | reverse complement strand
ATCTCGGGTCGTAGCAGAAGTCCCACGCCTCGACCAGGTTCGCCACGCCCGTCTCGTCGGTCGCGTACATGAAGGGCTTGAACCGCTTCTGGAGCGTCACGCACTGGCGGTAGCCCTCCATCGCCGCGGCGCGGGCCGTGGGGTCGTGGAAGCACGGCTTGCGGTAGAAGGGCAGCTTGCTCGTGCGGTCCCGCTTGTACGCCGCCTTGGCCAGTTGCAGCATCTTGTGCTTCGGGCGGTAGGCCGGCGTGTGGTAGGCCGCGTAGTAGCGGTGGGCGAGCTGGTCGCAGTAGAAGGGGTAGTCGTGGGACCACCAGGGCTTCCCGCCGTCGGCCGACCGGGCCCGGCTGGACTGCGCCTGCCCCGCGTTGACGCCAAGGTCCCGGAGGAACGGCTGCTGCTCGGGCCGGTAGGCGTAGTACATGAAGACCTGGTAGTCGTCCCACTTGCGCTTCGGCGTGACGATGAACTGCGCCTTGGGCACCCGAATCGTCTTGCCGCCGACGGTCAGCTCGGCCGCCAGGAAGTTCTGCATGGCCACCGCCCGCGCCAGGGGCACCGAGAGGGGCACGTCCGCGCCGGAGACGCGGACCTTCCGTGTCTCGATGGCGACCGTCCGCCCGTAGCTGTCGGTCCAGGTCAGCTTCAGATCGCCGGGTCCGGCGAACGGGCTTCGGAGTCTCAGCGTGGCCTTCAGCGTATCGTCGCGCGTGACGATACCGGGATCGATCCGGATCCTCTGGGCGGGAGAGGCCAGGGCGAACAGCGCGATCGCCCCTGCCGCCGGCGCCGCCAGCATCGCGATTCTGAGCATGGGTAGGTTCCTCATCGGGTCCGCTTGCCGCGTCTTCGGCTTCTTCGGCGATTGTATCCGGGCGAGACGTGGGGGGCTAGCTTCGCCTGGGGTCCCCGCAGCCGGCCGCGGCGCCGCCGGCAGGGGGAACTGGCCGTCTGGGGACACCCGGGGTGCCGCGATCACTTCTCCACGAGCTTCAGGCCGCGGCGCATCGCGCCGTCGAAGTCGCCGATGAACACCCACCAGTTCGTCAGCGGCTTGCCGCGGTAGGTCAGGCCGTTGTCGGCCCCGGGGAAGCTCTGCATCCAGAAGACGAACCACGTCAGGCTGTCGCCGCGCCAGCGCCGGCAGTTCATGCGCTTCTTCTTGCCCTTCCCGTCGGGGCGCCAGTCCTCGATGTCGGTCTCGACGAACCGCTTGTTGCCCCAGTCGTAGTCGCCCTTGGCGTTGGGCGGGTAGTGCGACCAGCCGCAGCCCGGGCGGACGATCTTGTGCGTCCGGTCGCTGCCGACGAACTTGCCCCAGAACAGCAGTTCGCTCCACTTGTCGGCCGGCGTGCGGTCGCGCCCGTCGACGTAGTTCAGCACGGCCTCGAACTGGTGCATGTGGTCCTCGGTCGCCTCCGACGGGCCCCGCTGGTAGTTGTAGTGGTAGACGGTGTAGGTTCTCTTCAGCACGGGCAGGTCCTTGCGGTCGCGGTTGCTGTTGCTGATGTCGCCCCAGGGGCCGGCCATGTTCGACTCCCAGAGATTCACCACGCCCCCGTGGTAGCCCCAGATCCAGACCTCCTTGATTCCCTTCTTCTCGACCCACTGGCGGATGCCGATCCGCTTCACGATCTTATTGTAGTCGGTGTTGGGCACCTTGTGGCCGCGGCGGGCCGCGGTGGGCAAGGGCTCGAGGAACTCGTAGGTCTTGACGATCCGGTAGACCAGGCTGCACTTGGCGGCGGGGTTCTTGTACCCGCGGAATCGCGAGCCCTCCTGGAGGCTCTTGGCCACCTGGGCGGTCATCTTGTCGGTCTTCTCCCGGGTACTCTTGAGCGTCGCGCCCCAGTCGCCGGTGACGGCGATGTCGATCAGGTCTCCCTTGACCGGGAAGTATTTGACCACGATCACGGGGATTTCCATGGGCAGTTTGGGCCGCCACGGCCGGGCGGCGTGGAGGCTGCCGGCCAGCAGGACCAGGCAGCCGATTCCGGCGGCCAGGACGAGAGTGCGTCGGTTTGGGGTCATCTGACGGTCTCCGGTGCCAGCGGTGGGGCGGCGGGGAAACGGTTCCCGCCACGCGGCGACTCTAGCGGCGCGGCGCGGCGCCGTCAAGGACGGCCCCATGGGGTGACCGAGGCCCGATTCGCCCGGCAGTCACGGTTTCGCGGGCTTCGTCGCGGCGCCGGGGACGATCTCGAAGGGGATGGCGGGCAGCGTCCCCAGTGCCGATCGGTACGTCCTGCCCGTCGGCTTGCCGTCCTTCGTCTTGATCTCCCTCTCCTGGAAGGCCTCGACGATCAGGTTCCCCTTCAGGGCGGGCTTGATCTTCTTGCCGCCGGCGCTCAGCACGATGGCCACCCCCTGCGGATCGGGCAGGACCTTCTGGATCGCGATGCCCTCCGGGGGGTTGCTCAGCACCAGCCGAAGCTGCTGCACGAAGCGCCCCTTGGGTGAGGACAGTACCACTCGCGCCGTCCCGCCGAGGGGCAGCTTCAGGGGTTCGGTCTCCAGGAGCCTCATCGGGCGCCGGTACGAGCGGCGTCCGGTCAGGTAGGCCGTCCAGTTTTCCGTGGGAACGAGATGGTGGTAGATGAAGGCCTGCGTCATGTCTTCGGCGGGCACGGCCATCCGGCGGACCTCCTGGCCCCCGAGGGTCGCGATGCCCTCCAGGTGCAGGTTCAGGGGCTTTTTCGGCGCGGTCCGGGGGAAGGTCAGCGTAAGGCGGACCTCCTCCTGGCCGGCCGGAATCCACCCGCCGCTCAGCGTGAGCCCTTGCGGGGCGTCCTTCAGCCTCAGCGTGATGTCGCCGGAGAATTCGTCTTTCCACAGGGCGTACACGGTGATCGGAACGGTCGCGCCCACCGAGGCGTTGATGTTGGACGGCACGACGCGCAGCGCGAAATCGGGCTGTCTCGGGCTGATGCGCAGGCGGTACGCGTAGGCTGGGCCGCCCTTGTTCTGCGTGTCGCCCAAGTAGAGCAGGTAGGTCCCGTTGGCGGGCAGCTTGACGCTCAGCCGGGAATCCGCATGGTGCGTGGTCAGCCCGGCGCCCCGGTCCTTGTAGTCGTCGTTGACGGCCAGTTGCTTGCCCCTGGCGTTGGCCAGCTTCAGCAGGGAATCCACCGGGGAGCCGAGCCGGCGTGCCTGGACTTCCGCGACGATCTGCTGGCCCGCTCGACCGGTGAAGCTAAAGACGTCCCAGTCGCCGGGACGGTCGATGTGCCCGTTGACGATCTGCGGGACCTTGAGCTTCTGGGCGGCGGCGCGCCGGTCGTTCGGCTCGGTTTCCAGACATTCCGGAAGCGTGTCCAGGGCGAAGGGCACGCGGTTCGAGACGCGCCCCTTGCCCGGCACGGACACCGGAAGGACCCCGGCCCCCTTGCCCTTGGCGTCGACGGTCAGCCGGTCCGTCGAGAGGTTCCAGCCTGTCACCTTCACCGTGGTCTTGGCGCCGGCCGG
>DASRZG010000354.1:0-3749 GCA_035686585.1 Phycisphaerae bacterium | reverse complement strand
GGGCTGTCCATCCAGCCGCGGCATTCGATGGTCGTCGCCGCGTTCAGCAGCCCGTAGTGCAGGGCCGCCAGGGCGGCGATGGGCTTGACCGTCGAGCCCGGCGGCAGGCGGACGGACACCGCGTGGTTCCACAACGTCAGGTCCGCCAATTCCTTCGACAGCTCGGTGAAGTCCTGCCCGAAGGTGTTCAGGTCGTACTCCGGCAGCGAGACCGCCGCCAGCACCTCGCCGGTGGCCACGTCCAGCACCACGGCCGCGCCGGGCCTGGCCAGCTCCGTGGCGATCTCCCGCTGGAGATCGAGGTCCAACGTCAGATGCACGTCCCGGCCAGGCTCGGCGGGGATCTCGCGGACGACCGTGCCCGTGCGGCGCTGCACCCAGCGGCGCCCGCGCCGCCCGCGGAGCAGGTCCTCGCACGCCTTCTCCACGCCGGTTTTGCCGATCGAATCGCCCGGCATGTACAGGGTGAGCTTCTGCTGCTCGCTCCGCCCGCCGGTGGAGTCGTTTTGCTCCTCCAGCTCGCTTTCGTCGACCGGGCCCGTCCGCCCGATCAGGTGGCAGGCGGAGCGCCCGGCCGGGTACCGCCTCGCCGCCGACGGGTGGATCGACGCCCCGATCATGTCCTTGAGCCTCATGCGGATCCGGACCGCGGTCGCCTCGTCCAGACCGGTGACCACCGGGTGAGGCTGGAGCTCCTCGGCCAGCATCTCCACGTTGCACCGCCGGCGCCAGGCGCGGATGCGGTCGATGGCCTGGCGAGCGGCCTCGGCTATCTCGGCCCGGCTGGCGCCGGACAGTTCCTCGGCCAGTTCCCACGTCCGCCGGACCCGGTCGTCGTAGATCGCCCGGGCCTGGTCCTTGTCCACGCCGTGCGCCTTGCGGATCCGGGCCAGTTGCACCCGCAGCCATTGGCTCTCGCGCGGGTCGTTCTGGGTGAGCATCTGGTAGTGCAGGCACAGGTCGTAGCAGGGCTCGTCGGCGGCCAGGACGCGGTTGTTCCGATCCAGCACCTGTCCCCGGGCGGTGGGCAGCGGCTCGTCCTGGAGCAGGCTGTCGCGGGCCCTCTGGCGGTACTCGTCCGCCTTCAGGATCTGCAGGTGCACGAGCCGGGCGAGGAGGATCACCATCCCCGCCGCCACCATCGCCAGGAAGATCTTCAGTCGGCGCTCGTACATTCGTCACCTTCGCTTCCGCCCGGACGGCGCCGGCGCCACCAGCCTCCGGAAACGCTCCAGGACGCGGCAGACCACCGGCGTCACCAGGGCCGTATACGCCGCCACACCGGTCGAGTGGATCAACTGCCGGCCCAGACCGCGCCCGTCCAGCACTCCGCTGAGCAGGTCATACACGCTCAGCAGCCCGCAGACGAACAGGCAGAACGCCCCGGCCAGGACCATCTGCGTGACGGCGCGGTCGCGGAAGACCACCTCCCGCACGCCGTGCACCGCCACCGACGCCACCATGTACAGCAGGCTCATCAGGCCCATCCCCGGCCCGCTGAGCAACAGGTCGACGGCGAACCCCGCCGTCCATCCCGCCAAGGCGGCGTCCAGGCGGCTTCGGGTGTGCAGCGCCGCGAAGACCGCCACCGCCGTCAGCAACTCCGGACCCACGTAGCCGAAGGGCGTCCGCACCCAGATCACCTGAACGACGGTGGTCTGGAGGATCACCACCACCAGCGTCAGGATGGCGAAGTAGAGCCATCGCATTATCGGCTCACCGGTTGGATCACGTAGACGTCAGAAAGGCTCGCCAGGTCCGCGAAGGGCTGGACGAACACGGTCACGAAATGGGCGTTCTCCTTCTCCGCCGCGACGCGGACCACCTCCCCGATCCGCAACTGGAACGGGGCGAGCTGCCAGGAGCGTGACGTGGTCAGCAGGTCGCCCGGGCGGACACCATAATACCCCGGCACGTTCCGCAACACCACGTGCCGCCCGTCGCCGGTCGCCTGGGTCACGATCGGGTCCCCCACCGCGTGCAGCCCCGGCGTCTTGCCGTCGTGCGCCAGGAACACCTCCCGCCGGCCCCCGTCTTCGGTGCGGACGTACACCATCCGCTTCTCGCCCGGGGCCACCAGCCGCCACAGCGTCGCGGGCATCTCGAAGGCCGGATCGGTCACCAGTTGCAGCGTCCCGCTGAAGGCCCTGGGCTCGACCATCCGCCCCACCACGTAGTTGGTCCCCAGCACCACCAGCTCCGGCGGCAGGGCGACCCCCATCTCATGGATCAGCCGCCGCGTGGTCACCAGGTCGCCCTCGGCCACCTGGCGGTTGGTCCCGACGTTCAGCATCCGCCGATCCCGCAGCGGGATCGGCTCGGCCCCCAGCACCCGCGCCTCGATCAGCCGGCAGCGGAATCCCCCCAACTTCGACCGCCATCCCGCCAGGGCCGCGATCCGCTCGTCCCGGGTGCGGATCGCCTCCTGCTGGCTGGCGATCACCTGCCGAAGGGCGCGGGTCTGTTCCTCGATGCGGCGATCGGGGGTGTCGGTCATCTCCCGCACGCGGGAGCGGATCGTCACCGGGGCGGCCATGCCGACGACCGAAAGCAGCTTCAGCACCGGGTTGGCCACCCCGCACAGCCACCGCGACCGGGTGGTGACCATACAGACCGCGCTGGCCAGACAAAGCCCGACCAGGATGGTGCCCTTCGACGGTTTTCCTCGAAGCCTCATCCTTGGCTAACTCGCGGCAGAGATCCTATGCCGGGCATGATACCGCAAAACCCCCGTCCCGTCACCCATCATTGCTGAAGCGACCGATGCCACGGCGGGTGCGCCTTCTGTCTGCACCCGTGACACTGTGGTGGGGGGATTCCTGAGCACGCGGTGGGGAGGCACAGCCCCCGGCCACAAGGGCCGGGGGCGAAATAGAACAACCGTCTCCGGGTCGCTGTTTCTTTACTTTGCCCCCGGCCCTTGTGGCCGGGGGCTACGCCATCCGAACCCCGTGGCAGGACATCCCTCCGGAAACCACAGTGGCATGGGTGCAAACAACGCACCCGTGACACCGAGGACCGGGTGCGGCTAAGATACGAACCCCCCCGGCCCGGGCAGGCCGGGGCGCGGACGGATGACCGAGACGTGACAGAGCTGGTGCTGATAACTTCGGCCTTTGCGGCCGGCGTGCTGGCGGCGGCACCGATCGGACCGGTGAACATGGTCCTGATCCGCCGGGGCCTGCTGGGGCGGTGGACCCACTCGCTGTGGGTGGCGCTGGGCTCGATGGTGATCGAGCTGGGCTACATCGCGTTGGGCCTGTGGGGCGGGCCGAGGCTGATCGAGCACTTCCAGTCCGAGTTTCTTCGCCGCTGGGCGGGATTGGGCGCGGCGGCCATCGTCATGCTGGTCGGCCTGGTGATCCTCCGCAAGGCACTGCGGAACCCGCACCGGGTGATGTCGGGGGAGCAGGACCCGTTGGCGGCGGCACGACCCACTTCGGCCTGGCGCGACGTGGGCGCCGGGGCCGCCCTGACGATCTTCAACCCCGCCACCTTCGGCTACTGGGTGGGCGTCGGCCCGCAACTGCTGGAGCGGGCGGACATCTCTTCGACCAGCCCGCTGGTCTGGACCGCCCTGGCGGCCGCGGGGGCGGGCCTGTCGTGCTGGTTCCTGTTCGTCGCCATGCTCATCCGCCTCCGCCCCCAGAAGGTCAGCCCCCGATTCATCCACACGATCAACCTCGCCTGCGGCGTGCTCCTGACGGTGCTGGGGGCGACCCTGGCCGCCGCGTCGCTGTGGCGGTGAG
>DASRZG010000353.1:0-2311 GCA_035686585.1 Phycisphaerae bacterium | reverse complement strand
CCCTGCTGGCCGCCAAGGCCTACAAGCCCGCCCTCGAGCTGCTGGACGAGCTGATCGCCGCCACGCCGCCCAACGACCGCATCCTCAGCACCTTCTGGCGTCTGAGGATGCTGTCCCTCGTCGAGGCCGAACGCGTGGACGAGCTCTTTCAGACCGAGGCCCGCTGGATCGCACAGAACCCCGACCACCCCCAGCGCGTCACCCGGGAGATGCTCGCCATCGGCGCCCTGGCCGCCGCCAAGCGGTACGATGACGCCCTCCGGATCGCCGGCGATCGCCTCAACCGGCTTCGCAAGTCCGACCCCGCCGGCGAAAAGGACTGGGCCGAGCAGGTCCACGACGCCCGCGCCACCGTCATCTCGCTGCTGCTGCGGGCCGATCGGACCGACGAGGCCGTCCGACGGGCACAGCAGTTCGTCACCGACGACCCCAAGGACGCCCGGGCCCGAAAGCTGCTGGCCGGCGTGCTGAGCTCGGCCGAGAAAGACGGCGAGTACCTCCGGCAACTGGAGCAGGCCTACGAGCTGGATCCGGAGGACACCGGCATCAACAACGACCTGGGGTATTCCTGGGTCGACCGCGGCATGAACCTGCCCAAGGCCGAGGCCATGGTCCGCAAGGCGCTGCTGGCCAGGCCCCGCGAGATCGCCTTCCAGGACAGCCTTGCCTGGGCCCTGTACAAGACCGCACGGTTCGGCGAGGCCAAGAGGATCTTCGACACCATCGTCGGGGCGCCGCCGGAGGATCTGCACGCGGTCATCCTCGACCACGCCGGGGACACCTGCTGGCGGCTGGGGATGGACCTGGAGGCCATCCGGATGTGGGTGCGGGCCCTGGTCGTGGCCGGTGCCGAGGAGGAGAAGGACAGGGACAAGGAAAGCCGCGCCGTGCTCGAAAAGACGCCCGGCAAGATCGCCGCCTGCCGCCGGGGCGGGCCGCCCCGGCTGGCGCCGGTGGCGGCGGGCTACGGCGACCCCGCCGGCGTCGGCGACTGACCGGCGCGGACCATCCGTGCACGAGAGGAACCCGATATGTCAGGCCATTCACACTGGGCGAAGATCAAGCGGTCCAAGGCCACCGTCGACGCGCGCCGCGGGCGGGAGTGGTCCAAGCTGGCGCGGCGGATCATCGTCGCCGCCCGCGTCGGCGGCGGCAAGCCTGAGGAGAACCTTTCCCTCCGCTACGCCATCGACGACGCCCGCGCCGCCAACATGCCCAAGGACACCATCGCCAACGCCATCAAGCGCGGCACCGGCGAGATCGGCGCCGAGAACTACGAGCAGGTGATCTACGAGGGCTACGGGCCCGGCGGGGTCGCCATCATGGTCGACTGCCTCACCGACAACCGCAACCGCACCGTGCCCGAGCTCCGCAAGATCTTCGAACGCGCCGGCGGGCAGCTCGGTTCGTCCAACTGCGTCGCCTACATGTTCGAGCAGAAGGGCACCTTCACCATCTCCGCCGACCTCACCGACGAGGACACCCTCCTGGAGCTCGCCCTCGACGCCGGGGCCGAGGACGTCCGGAAGGAAACGGACGTCTTCGAGATCATCTGCGCCCCCGCCGACTTCAGCGCCGTCAAAGAGGCCCTCGCCGCCGCGGGGATCGAGACCATCGCCGCCGAGATCGCCATGGTCCCCACCACCAGCGTCACCATCGCCGAAGACCGCGCGCGGCAGGTCCTGACCCTGATGGAGACCCTCCAGGACAGCGAAGACGTCCAGAACGTCTATTCCAACTTCGACATCCCCGACGACGTCGCCGCCAAACTCGAAGCCTCCTGATGGTGGCACAGGTTTGAAACCTGTGCCTGTCTAGCGGCACTCGTTTAGCCGCGACCCGGAGGGGAGCGCGACCGTTCCCGCACACTGTGCCGTGGTATACATCCGCGCTTTCCCCGCGGGGCCTCCGCTGCTACCCCAGGGCCGAGGACAGCTCATCGTTCCCTCCGATGCCGCCATGGCCAATCAACCGATGGCCAGACCCGGGTGGCACCCCCAAGCGGAGCTTGAGGGTGGGGCAGGTGGATCGATCCCGGTTGAGGGGAATCGTTTGAATGGCTCCTGAATGCAAGGATCCGCCTGAGTTCCGGCGGCTTCTTGCGGTTGCAGTCGGGGGGAGAAGCGTTGCCAGTGAACCATGACCCGAGGACGCACTCTTGCCGGCCTTCGCAGGACTGCCTCTGCTAATCGGGATGTTAAGGCCGGTCGGGCTCGGAAGGTGGATGAGAAGCAGAGGGCCACCGACGGCCCGGCCGGAAACACCATGGCTGAGGACGGGAAACGATCGGGCGGCCGGGGCGTCTTCCGCC
>DASRZG010000352.1:0-10441 GCA_035686585.1 Phycisphaerae bacterium | reverse complement strand
GTCCCCCGAGACCCACCGGGCCGCCGCGCCGGTAACGTCGATGGCCGCCCATCCCTTCCCCTTGAAGGTGACCGTTCCGACGGGCTCGGGATGGCGATCGGCATCGCCCTTGTACAACGGCTGGGCCCAGTTTTCGGTGTCGCCCACCGGGTAGAGCTTCTTGCCCCCCTGGCCGGGGTTCGGGCCGTTGGTCCCGTTCAGCCCGCCCATCACCCCGACGATCTGCTCGCTCCAGCGCTTCTTCAGCGCCACGGCCCGGCAGGACAGGTCCGCCTTGGGGTTGACCCCGAGCACGTGCAGCATCAGCACCGCCTTGGAGACCTTCACCTCGGGCGCGAGCATGGACAGGTCGAACTGGATCAGTGTCCGCCGCCCCTCCCCGCCGATGTCAAGCCGATACCGCAGCTCCGTGCCGTAGCTGAGGCCGTTGCCGGTGTTCTGGCACGAGCCGCCGAAGGGCTTGCCCCGCCCGTCGCCGAAGTACACGTCCCGCGCCCCGTCGTACTGGGGTATGTGCAGTTCGCCCAGGAAGGCGTCCTGGTAGATCTCCATGACCGTCGCGCCCGGGTGCTCCGCCCGAAGCCGGCGGGTGGCGTCCAGATCGGGCACGCCCTGGCCGTACAACGGGTTCTCGACCCGCAGCGGGATCCGCTTGACCACCTGGCCCAGGTACCCGCGGGTGTCCATGGCGATCACCAGCGCCCCGTCGCCGTGCGGATAGCCGGTGGTCACCAGGATGCTCCCCCAGTAGGCCCCGCCGCAGGAGCGGTAGAAGGGGATCTTCACAATCGGCCGCCCCGGCTCCGAGGCCGACTCGATCCACGCCTCGATGTTCCGGTCCGACCACGGGCAATACACGCCCCCGCCCTTGCCCAACCGGATCTCGGGGCTCGACCCGGCGAAGAACGGGCTGGTGCCGTCCAGATAGATGTTGTCGCCCGGGACGATCGTCTTGACCGGCTTGGTCGTGTCCACCGCCCGGGAGTTGCCTCCCGCCTGGCGGCGGGCGAAGTGGTCGTTGGCCAGGGTGAACTCGCGGCCGCCGAAGCGGACCACCGGCGCGGCGGCCTTGTCGGTTGACCAGGGCACGTCATCGTCCATCACCCGCATCGGGAAGCCCCAGCTTCCGTCCCGCAGCCTGCTGTCCACCAGCACGAACCCGCTTTCGATGGACATGGTGTAGTCGAGCTTGCGGTCCAGCACCTCCAGCTTGCGGGCCGGCAGGATGGTGGTCCCCCACTCGGCCAGGCGGGCCAGGACCAGGTCGTCCCGCCCCGGCGATCCCGGGGCCTTCTTCGTCTTGTGGGGGGCGGGCAGGGCGAATCGCTCCCCCTCCTCGGTCAGGTCGCGGTTGGCGTTGAGGTCCACGTACAGCGTGTTCACGCCGGTCCCCGCCCCGCCGGACTCGTCGATCACCATCGCCATCACCGTCTTGCCCTCAGGCCCGAATGCCAGGAACCGGTAGGCCGGGGTCGCGGAGGCATATTTCGGCTCGACCAGCGTACGGTCGATCTTCGCGTAGTCGAACTTCCCCGCCCCCAGAGCCTTCGAGCCGACCCCCGCCGCCAACAGGGCCGCAACGAACAGCAGGACCATGCCATGCCGCATCCGCCATAGGGCGTTTCCATGCGCGCGCATCGTTTCGACTCCTGTTCAGGAAGCTATGAGAACGTCACCTGCGCCAGCCCGTACACCTTGGGTGTAAACATCGTGAACTCGGCCACATTGCCGAGGATTCTCCCGGGGACTTCCCACTGCCGGTGGCCCTCGTCGTGGGGGTCGGTCAGGACCACCCGCGCAGCCCGTTTGCCGGCCGGCAGGGCAACCCGCGTCGCTAGCGCAGCGTCCAGGTGATCCCGGTCGTAGTTGACATAGTGCAGGTCCACGCCGTCCGGGGCGGCGATGGCCTCGACGAAGACGTGCTCCGGTCCGCTGACGCGGAAGGTCACCGGGCGTCCCCCGGCCGCGTCGTCAATCGCCCGCAGAAACGTGCCGCGATTGCGGACGGGCTGATCGTTGGACAGGGGGATCTCGAACCAGTCGCTCATGTCCCAGTCGATCTGGACGTCCCACGTCGGCACGTACACGAACCGCCCCGCCCCGACGTTGGCGACCTCGTACTGGCGGCCGGGACGGTGTCCCAGCCAGCGGCTCAGGGCGTGCTCGGGGTCGCGCCCGCGATACCACGCGTCGTACCCCGCCGCCTCGCCGGAGGCGATCACCCCGCCCCCGGCCCGCAGGAAGGCGTCCAGGGCGTCCAGCCACTCGTCCGACAGGGCCTGGATCTCCGGCAGGGCGACGATGCGGTGGCGGGCGAGGTCGCCGATCTGCCTGTCGAAGATGATCCCCCACGGCAGCTTCTCGACCGCCAGGGTCTTCTCGAAGGCCATCAACTGCTCGTGGACCTTGGCGCCGTTGTAGTTCGTGGACGGCTCCGACCGCAGCACCGCCACGTCGTGAATGTGCTCTCGCTGATGAAACAGCCGCTGGTGGCCGCGGAAGAACTGGGCCATCGGCGTAAACACGGTGCAGTTGCCCATGTCGCACAGCCACCCGTGTCCGGGGATCTCCTTGCGGTAGCCGAACACCTGGCTTTCGGCCGTGGCCAGCTCGGTGCCCTTGCCGTCGACCACCGAGATGTGCGTGCTGTGGGAGGACTTGTAGAAGCGGATCTCGCTGTGGACGGACCCGTTGGAGGTGCCCACGCTGTAGCCGTCGATGCAACTGAAGTCCAGCAGGTCGGACAGGGCCCCGTGGCAGATGCCGTGGGCGAAGGCGCGGTTATGCCCGTGGATGCCCTTGATGTTGAGCCCGACGGCGGTGTCGGGCTTCTGGGCCTTCACGTGGCCGGCCATGTCGGCGTAGAACTCCACCACCGTGGCGATGCGGTGGTCGATCCAGTCCTGGATCAGCGGCGTGCGGATGCGGTCCATCCGCCAGGGCGGGCAGGCCTGGGAGAAGATCGGCGGGACCGAATCGGGATACTCCCGAAGGCCGTAGCGTTCCTCGCACTCTTGGGGCGTGTACCGCTTTCGGATCGTATCGCGGAAATGCCGCAGGCAGTGCTCGCACCGGCAGGAGCGGGGCTCGTGGCGGAGGATCTGGTTGTCGAAGAAGATCTCGTCGGCCTCGATCTCCCGCACGGCCACGTCCAGGACGCGATGGAGATACGCGCGGTAGTCGGGGTGGTTCAGGCAGCAGAACCAGCGCTCGAGCTGGTATCCGCCGTAGGTTACCGGCAGGCCGTGCTGGTCCTTGCGGCACCAGTCGACGGCCTCGGGTACCTCCTTGAAGAAGTAGTCGGTGAAGACGGTCCCGCCCACGTAGACCGACACGAGGATCCCCCGCTCGTGGAGCTGGCGGGCGTAGCGGACGATCTCGTCGATGAACGGCCTCTCGCGCTGGAGCCCCAGGCCCTTGAAGAACTGCGCCCGCTGGGGCACGTGCAGGCCCATCCCGGCCATCAGGGCGATGTTCTCGTCGCTCTTGTAGGCGACGGCGCGGTGCTTTTCCTGGGGCGTGGCCGATCCGCGGTTGCGATAGAACCAGATCGGCTCGTGGGTTGGGTGGACGTACCGGGCCTTGAGTTCGTTGAGGCGGTCCAGGTCGGCCGGGAAAGGCCGGTCCGGGTCGCCGCGGAGCCACTTGGTCTGGGACACGATGGCGTCGCTCCTTTCCATGTCTCCGGCCGAACGGGGGCGTACGGGTTGCATTGTACCGGCTGAGCGCGAATTCGAAATCCGGAACCTCTCCGGAACCTCTCCGGCGCGGTCCCCAGCCGTTCCTCCGGTCGAAGCGGGATCGCAACTCACCAAGCGGAAGCGGCTTGCGGACCAGGCCGCCCCTGTGATCGCCGGGATCCGCGCGGTGGGCGGGGACCGGGACTAAGATGATTAATGAGAGCACACTGCTGTCCTGTCCAACGGAGGGCCGTGGTGCGTGGATTGGGTATCAGTCATGGCAGAAGATGGAACGGAAGGCAGGCACAGGATCCTCGTGGTGGACGACGAGCCGGCGATCCGGGGGGTGCTCCGGCGAATGCTGCGTGCGGGGACCGATTACGACGTCTTCGAGGCCGGCGACGGGATCGAGGCCAAGGACCTGCTCCAGCGTGAGGACGTGGAGGTGGTCATCGCCGACCTGGTGATGCCGCGGATGGACGGGCTGGCGCTGATGCGATGGGCCCTGGAGAACTGCCCCGGGCCCACGTGGGTGCTGCTGTCGGGGCAGGCGACGGTGGACCGGGCGATCGAGGCGATCCGCCTGGGGGCGTTCGACTTTCTGTGCAAACCCCTGGACGTGTCCGAGGCCCTGCTGGCGACGGTCCGCAACGCCCTCCGCCAGCGCAAGCTCATCGCCGAGCGGGAGCGGCTCAACGGCGAGCTGGCCCAGTCGAACACCCGGCTCAGCCAGCAGGTGGACCAGCTCACCCGCGCCTGCGGGATCCTGTGCGAACAGGCCGAGATCATCGAAAGCGACCTCCGCCGGGCCGAGAGGATCCAGAAGGCCCTGCTGCCGCCCAAGCCGCCCGTGCTGCGTCAACTGGCGGTCAACTCGGTGTATCGCCCCAGCCGGAAGGTCGGCGGCGACCTGTACGACGTGGTCCGGCCCAGCGCGCGGCACGTGATCGCCTACGTCGCCGACGCCGCGGGGCACGGGGTGTCGGCGGCCATGCTGGCGGTGCTGTTCAAGCAGCGCCTGGGCATGCTGGACGACCGCCACCGTCCCCGCAACCCCGGGCCCGTACTCCAGTCGGTCAACCAGGCCCTGCTGGCCGAATGCTCGGCGCCGGGCCTGTTCATCACCGCCGCCTACTGCCTGATCGACACCGAGACGGGCGAGGGCATCGCCGCCTCGGCCGGGCACAGGCCCATGCTGCTGCGCCACGCCGACGGGACGGCGGAGATGATCTACCACACCGGCCCGGCGCTGGGGATCACACCCGACGCCCGTTTCGCCCAGAAGCGATTCCACCTGGGTGCGGGCGACCAACTGCTGTTGTACACCGACGGGCTGTGCGAATCCGTCGAGTCCAACCGCGGGCTCTCCGACGAGCAGATCCTCGACGTCATGGGCGACGGCGGCGCCGGCAGCGGGGGCGACATCCTCCGCCGCCTGCTGACGGTCGCCCAGGCCCGCCGCAACGACATGCCCCACGAGGACGACATCACCATGGTTCTGCTGACCGCGTCCACCTCGCTGGCCTCGACGGTGGACAACGGCCCGATGTCGGCGCTGGGCGCCCCGGCCGCCCCTTCCGCCGGCCCCCCGGCCGCACACGTGCTGGTCGGCTCGACGGAGCGGACCTCGGCGGTCAGCATCCAGGGCAGGGGGACCTGGCCGTTCTGCGCCGCCTTCAAGGACTACTGCACCGCCGCCCTCAAGGCCGGCCGGCCGCTGACGCTGGACATGTCGCTGTGCGTGCACCTGGACAGCACGTTCCTGGGCACGGTCCTGGAGACGGCCCTGCTCGCCGAGGAGCTGGGAGGCTATTTCCGCATCCAGTCGGTGCTGCCGGAGGTCCGAGGCCTGTTCGAGGAGCTGGGGATGGAGAAGGTGCTCGAACGCATCACGCCCGCCATGGTCCCGTTGCCGGGACGGATGACCGCCCTGTTGGGCGCGACCATGTGCGACGAGCGCGACCAGCGGCGCATCCTCTACGCCCACGAGGCCCTGGCGTCCCTGAGCGAACGAAACCGGGCGGAATTCGCCGCCGTGATCGAATACGTCCGCAAACAGCTCCAGGAACACGAACAGGCCCCCGAGCAGGCAAAGGCCGGCAAGACGGCCGAATGACCCGCCCGTATTCGCGCCGAATTGCCCTTGGCGGCGCCCGATCCTGCGATAGGATAGGGGGAGGATAGTGCGGAGGTGTTCTCACGCTCGCCCCGCGACGGCACCCTAAGGAACGATCTGTCATGAGAACTCTATTCGCTGTTGGCGCCGTGTGGATCTGGGTTGCCGCCGCGGCCGGGGATGGGGCGGACTGGCCCACTTGGCGGCATGACGCCTCGCGATCGGCCTCCACCGCCCATAAGCTGCCCGACAAGCTGCACCTGGAGTGGGCCCGGCGGCTGCCCCGGCTGACGGGGGCGTGGAAAGACCCCATCAACCGCGACCGCATGGGATACGACCAGGCCTACGAGCCGATCATCGCCGGCGCGACGGTCTACCTGGCGGTGGGCGATTCGGACAAGCTGGTGGCCCTGGACGCCGCCACGGGGGCCGAGAAGTGGCGGTACTACGCCGACGGTCCCATCCGCCTGCCCCCCACCTTCGCCGACGGCAAGGTGTACGCCGTCAGCGACGACGGCTTCCTGCACTGCCTGGACGCCGGCGACGGCAAGAGGCTGTGGCGCGTCCGCGGCGGGATGGACGACCGCCGCGTGCTCGGCAACGAACGGATGATCTCCGCCTGGTGCGCCCGCGGCGGGCCGGTGGTCGCTGACGGCGCGGTCTACTTCGGCGCCGGCATCTGGCCGTTCATGGGAACCTCCGTCCACGCCGTCGACGCCCGAACCGGCAAGGCGGTCTGGGTCAACGACGGCGCGGGCTCGACGTTCCTGCTCCAGCCGCACAACAGCCCCGCCTTCGCCGGCCCCGCCCCACAGGGATCGCTGGTCGTGGCGGGCGAGAAGCTGCTGGTTCCCAACGGCAGGAGCGTCCCGGCCGCCTTCGACCGCCAGACCGGACGGATGCTCTACTACCATCTCGCCGACAGCGGCAAGACCGGCGGCGCCGGCGTCGCCGTCAGCGGCGATTTCTACTTCAATACCCGCGGGATCGGCACCGACCTGTATCGCCTGTCCGACGGCGAAGGCCGGATCCCGCAGCTCGGCAAGGATGCCGTGCTCACCGACGACGTCTGGTTCCTCTCCGGCGCCGAGAAGCTCAGCAAGCAGCAGGTCGCCGCCAAGGTAAAGGCCCGGCCGCGGGTGTTCGCCGTCGACCCCAAGAGCCTGCAACGGTTCGAGGAGCAGGAGCGCAAGTACGACAGCAGGACGCGAAGGTACATCATGGTGCCCGTCAGTTGGTACGAGCTGACGGAGACGTGGTCGTGCCTGGTCGATTCCACCGGCTCGCTGATCCGGGCGGGCGACCGCCTCTACGCCGGCGGGGACGGGACGATCTCCGCCATCCCCATCCCCTCCTCACCCGGCGAGAAGGCGCAGGTGGAATGGCAGGAGAAGGTCGACGGCAAGGTCGTGCGCATGGCGGCCGCGGGCGGGAGGCTCTACGCCGTCACCGAGGACGGCACGGTCCGCTGCTTCGGCGCGGCCGCCGCCCAGGGCAAGGCGCTCGACGAGCCGGCGCGGCAGCCCGCCTCCAACCCACAGGCCCAGGCCATCCTGACCCGCTCGGGCGTCCGCGAGGGCTACGGCGTGGTCTACGGCGGATCGGCCGAGCTGCTGGAAGGCCTGGCGGCGGGGTCGGAGCTGTCGATCATCGCGGTCTGTCCCGAGGGGACGTCCCCCGAGGGGGCGGGCCCCGAGGGGGCAGGCCTGGACGCCATCCGTCGCCGGCTGGACGAGGCGGGCCTCTACGGCCGGCGGGTGTCGGTGCACGCGGGCAAACCCGGCACGTTCAACCTGCCGCCGTACTTCGCGTCGCTGACGATCGTCGCTGGCGGGGCGGCGGCGGACCCGGCCATGCTGGCCGCGCTGTACCGGTCGACGCGCCCCTACGGCGGGGTGTGCCTGCTGGAGGCTTCGGACGCCTTGGCGGGCGCGGTCAACGCCGCCGACCTGCCGGGGGCGAAGCTGGATGTCTCCGGGCCGTGGGCGAAGCTCGTCCGCGCGGGCGCCCTGCCGGGCGCGGTCGACTGGACGCACATGTACGCAACCGCCGCCAACACCGTCTGCTCCCGCGACAAGCTGGTGAAGGCGCCGCTGGGGCTGCTGTGGTTCGGGGGCCCCAGCCACATGGATGTCCTGCCCCGCCACGGGCACGGGCCGCCGGAGCTGATCGTCGGCGGCAGGCTGTTCATACAGGGTATCGGCGTGGTCAGCGCCCGCGACGTGTACACCGGGCGGGTCCTGTGGCGGCGCGAGCTGGAGAAGCTGGACACCTACGGCCTGTTCTACGACAAGTCCTACGACCCCGACCCGTTGGACACCGGCTACAACCAGGGGCACATCCCCGGCGCCAACGCCCGCGGGTCGAACATGGCCGCGGCCCCGGACGCGCTGTACGTGGCGATGAAGCAGTCGTGCCTGAAGCTCGACCCGGCCACGGGCCGGACGCTGGCGGAGTTCTCGCTGCCCGCCGGCGCCGACGGGAAGGCGCCCACCTGGGGCTACCTGGGCGTGTGCGAAGACGTGCTGATCGGCGGGGCGGAGATGATGCCGTTCCCCACCGCCATGCAGCTCGACCCGGAAACCCAGTACTCCGCCAAGCAGCACATGTACCTGGACTTCAGCAGCACCTCCAGCCGGCGGCTGGTGGGGATGGACCGGCAGACCGGACAGGTGCGGTGGACGTTCACCGCGGGCCTGGCGCTGCGCCACAACGCCATCGCGGCCGGCGGGGGCAAGGTGTTCTGCATGGACCGCCTTCCGCCGATGGTGGAGGAGGCGTACCGCCGCCGCGGCGAGCAGCCGCCCGGGCAGCCCCGGGTGATCGCGCTGGACCTGCGGACGGGCAGGAAGGTGTGGGAGAAGTCCGAGGACACCTACGGGACGTGGCTGGCGTACTCGGCCGACCACGACGTGCTGCTGCAGGCGGGCAGGCCGTCGCGGGACATGCTGCTGGACGAGTCGGGCCGGCGGATGATCGTCCGCCGCGCCGCGACCGGCGAGGTGGTGTGGGCACGGGACTTCGCCTACAGCGGCCCGCCGATCGTGCACGGGCGGACGGTGTACACGGAAGGCCCGGCGGTGGACCTGCTGACGGGCCAGGCGAAGGTCGACCGCCACCCGCTGACCGGCCAGCCGGTGCCGTGGCGGTATCGGCGGCAGTACGGGTGCAACTATTCGATCGGCTCGGAATACCTGCTGACGTTCCGGTCGGCGGCGGCGGGGTATTACGACCTGTCCACCAACGAGGGCACGGGCAACTTCGGCGGGTTCAAGTCGGGCTGCACGTCCAACCTGATCGCCGCCGACGGCGTCCTGAACGCCCCGGACTACACCCGCACGTGCACGTGCAGCTACCACAACCAGACGTCGCTGGCGCTGGTGCCCATGCCGGACGTGGAGACGTGGACGTTCAGCGCGGCGACCAGGCCGGCGGGTGCGGTCCGGCGGGTGGGGCTGAACCTCGGCGCCCCCGGCGACCGGATGGCGGACGACGGGACGCTGTGGCTGGACACCCCCAGCGTCGGCGGGCCCGGGCCGGACCCGATCGTCCGGATCACGCCCGCCGAGCCCGCGTACTTCCGGCGGCACAGCTCGGCCGTGCAGGCCCCCAGCCACGCCTGGGTCGGCGCCTCCGGGGCGGAGGGGATCGAGAGCCTCACGGCCGACCTGATCCCGTCCGGGAGCAAGGCCCGGTCGGGGCGGTACACCGTCAGGCTTTACTTCGCCGAGCCGGCCGACCTCGGGCCGGGCCAGCGGGTGTTCAACGTCTCCCTCCAGGGCCGGGACGTGCTGAAGGACTTCGACGTCGCCCGCGAGGCCGGCGGCCCGCTGCGCCTCCTCGTCAAGGAGTGTAAGGGCGTCAAGGTGTCCGGCAAGCTGACGGTGAAGCTGACCCCGTCGCGCAAGGCGCGCCAGTGCAAGCCGATCCTGTGCGGGGTGGAAGCGGTGGCGGAAGAGTAGGTGGCACAGGTTTTCAACCTGTGTTACGGGCGCGCTCGCCGCGGAGGGCGGCGGCAAGGTGGCGGCCAAGCTGGCGGCAGGCCGCCAGGTCGTCCTCGGTGGGCGCGCAGCGGGAATTCAGGGCTGCCCGGTCGCCGGGAGGGAGTTCCCAAAGCACCCCCAAGCCGCTGTTGGGTCCCGCTGGGGCTTCGCTTGAGGGTGGCACCCAATATCTTCGCGGCGTACGCAGATGTTGGAAGATAACAGTGCAGGGGCACGGCGACGGAGCCCGTTTCGGGTGCCACGGACTGCTCGTAGCCGATCCGCCGGCCTGGCGGTATAATACCCGCCGTCCCGTGACGGTCACGGGGATGTCCTCCGCTACAGACAGGACAGGAAAGGGATGATGAACATGTGCAGACTACGCTGGCTGTGCGTGATGGTGGCGGTGACGCTCGTAGCGTCGGGCGCGGCGCTCGCCCAGCAGACCGGCGCCCGGGGCCCTCGCGGGCGAGGCGGGATGCAGCCGTTGAGCTTGCAGGACGCCGTGAAGCAGTTGAAGTTGACGGGCGAGCAGGCCGAAAAGGCGGCCGCGATCCTCAAGGCCGACGCCGAGGCCCGGCAGAAGCTCAACCAGGAGATGAGGGCGGCCGTCCAGGGAGAGGATCAGGCAGCCAGAACGGCGGTTCGAGACAAGGTCCGTG
>DASRZG010000351.1:0-14720 GCA_035686585.1 Phycisphaerae bacterium | reverse complement strand
GGCCTTGATGAGCTTCTTGCGCTCCTCGCTCATGCCCTCGGGCATCACGATGATGACTCGGTATCCTTTCAGCCGGCCTACCAGCGCCACGCCGATTCCCGTGTTGCCGGAGGTAGGCTCTACGATAACGGAGTCGGTGGTGAGCTTACCGTCGCGTTCGGCCCCTTCCAGCATCGCCAGAGCCACGCGGTCCTTGATGCTGCCGCCGGGATTGAGGAACTCGGCCTTGGCGAAGATGCCCTCCCCCGCCAGATGAAGCAGCGGCGTGTTGCCGATCAGGTCCAGGATGTTGTCGGTCAGCACGATAAACTCCTTGCCGCCCAAGCCCGCCCCCGGCGCCGACGGGACATGATAGGCACCGCGGGGGCGGAATGGAAGAGATGCCTGCGGAGGGCGGGCGGAGGCGGCCCGGCCGCCCCACGGCGGGCCGAGGCGGCCGGAAGGCGTACCCTCAAGCCCTTGATAAACTTAACACACGTCCGATCCAGGACTTGAGGGTGTCGCCGGGCGGTCAGGCGTTAGGCACATGTTTACTTCTTCTCTACCTCCAGCCGCGCCTTGCCCACCGCGTCGACGAACTTGGGGAAAGGCGTTCGCGAGCCGAAGTACCAATAGCTGACGCACCGGCCGTCCTCGATGCCGGTGTAGAGCGCCAGGATCTGGGTGCCGCGGATCACGGTGATGCGGTCGTACTCCACCTCGCTGATGCGATGGCGTCTCTTGTCGCGGACGCCCCCGCTGACCTGGCCTCCGTTGGCGTCGAATCGCTCGACAGCCTCGTCGTAGAAACGGACGTAGGCGCCGTCGGGCTTGTCCTTGGCGGTCGGGCCGAAGGCCACGCCCAGCACGCCCGTGGTGCCCTGCTCGCGGACCTGGCGGACCAGGTGGCAGAAGCCCAGGAACGGATGGTCGTCGTCCAGCTTGCCGTCATACCAGTACGGCATGTCCCACTTGACGACCCCGCCGTCCGGCGGGGCGGGAGTCGGAACGGCCGGCCGGGACGCCACCGGCGGCACCTTCGTCTCGGGCGGTTCCGGGGGCGGCAGGGCGAGGGACACGGGCCTGTGCGAGTGCTGCTTGAGATTGAGCCTGGCGATCTCATTCCGCGTGTCGAACATCCTGACCGTCCCGCCCACGGTCACCGCGTAGACGGGCTTCCGGCCGCCGGTCCGCTTGTGGTCGGCCGGGTCAAACGCCAGGATCAGCTCCGGATCGCTCCAGACGTCCCGGCCGGGAATGTACATGTAGGATCTCGCCGGCTCGGCCAGGCATCGCAGGTCGGTCAGGTCCTTCACGTATCCGCCGTCCTGGAGCTCCTTGAGGGAGGGGGGGAACTTGCCGTCATGGTCGGCCGCGTAGGCGTACAGGTCGGCGTAAAGGTTGCGGAGGTTGGCGGGCGAGGCCATCCAGGACTCCTGGCGGAGATCGACGTCCCCGCGCACAACCGCCCGCCTGGGCACGGTCTTTTTCGGCGGGGCGGGAGGCGGGACCGGCTCCGGCATGGGGACGGAGACGTCGGTCAGCTTCGGCGGCTCCGGGGGCGCCGGGGGCGAAGGCGGCTCCGGGAGGTAGGGGACAACCGGCGGCAGGTTGATCGTCAGCTCCGGGCCGCCGGGCGTCTGGGCGGCGAGCTTCGTGCGAAGGGCGTCGAGATCCCGGCAACTGAGGACAGTGCCGTCGACCCGCACGGCGACCACGTAGCGGTCTTTTGCCGGCACAGGGTCGTAGGCGAGGATGTTGCCGGCCGGACTGAACACGTGCTGGCCGGGGATATAGACGATGGAGCGATTCGGGTCGCCCGCGCTGCGGAGGCGTGCCTCGTCGCGGAGGTCGCCGGAAGAACGAATATCCTCCAGCGTCCTGGGGAATCGCCACCCATTGCGTTCTGCGTAGCGGTACAGAGCCGCGCCGAGCTGCCGCAGATTGGCGGGCCCGGCGGACTCGCCGGGCAGGAGTTTCGGCGATGTCCTCTGCAGGGACTCCTTACGGGCAGCTCTCTCTTGCGAGCTGACCATGGCAAGTACGTAATTGGGGCCCGGGGCGAATTTCACCTCCCCGTTCAGGGTGGCGAAGTGCACGTAGCCGCGTTCGTGTTGGAACGGATCGTAGAGGACGATCTGGTTTCCATGGGACCACCCGGCGACCAGGTCCGTCACCAACTCATACCGCAGGCTTGGATCACCCGGAGACCGCAGGTCCGCATCCTTCAGGCCGGTGACCCGCTCGAGTTCCTCCAGCGACGTGGGAGGCAGTCCGTCGTTGGCCTCGACGTATAGCTTGAGCTTGTCGGCAACTGCCTCGAACTGCCTGCGGGACCTGATTCTCAGCTCGGACGGGCTTTCGCCCATCAGCCGGGACACCGGCGACTCCGTCGGCGGGACGGGCCGATAGCGCTGCCCGGACCCATACGATCCAATGTCCGAGTCGCCGCGGCGTGAGAAACGGGGCCGGTCGGCGTCCTCCAGGCCACGGGCCAACTTCGACAACGACGACCAGCCGTAGACGTGGACCCCGATCGCCATGGCGATCCCCAGGCCGACGAAGCCGGTGGCCACCATGCCGTTGGGGTGGTCCGGCAGCATCGCCAGCAGGCGGGAGTCGTGGCAGCCCAACAGGCCGATGCAGCGGTGGGCCACGCACGCCACCGAGAAAAAGAGCACCGCCATCACGGCCAGCATCACGAAGGTCACCACGCCCCACAACGTCCTGTCGCCCGTGCCGGGGCCCGAGGACCTGGCCTCCCCGGCGATCGCCAGGCCGGCGGCCCCCACCAGCAGCAGGACGATCATCCCGATCAGCCCCAGCAGCAGCAGGATGCACCACAGCCCGATCAGCCGCCCCGGGCGCTTGCAGGCGGCGCGGATCGCCCAGATCAGGTCAAACGCCCTGCCGTCGCCGGTGTGCGCCAGGGCCATGATCCCCAGCGGCAGCAGCGGGATGGTCACGATCGGGTACACGTAGACGAACAGCAGGCCGATCCACTTGACGGCAATGCCCATCTGCGAACCGAACTCCCACCGGGGGGCGGGGACGGTGTCCTTGTACCCCTCGGCCGCCGAGTCGGTTATGTCCAGCAGGTACCGCAGGACGTACCCGCCCATCACCAGGTAGAACATCAGGACCAGGAACCCCAGCAGGCCCACCCCCGGGACCGTCTGGACCAGCACCGCCCCCGACAACACGACCACCACGCCCAGGCCCGCCCCCACCAGCGAATACGCGATCAGCAGGATCAGGACGTTGGGCATGTTCCTGATCCCCCAGCCCAGCGAGGCGAAGCAGTCGCCCACGAACGCCCCTGCCGAGCCCTTCCCGCCACCCGTCGGCAGCGGCCGCAGCACCGGCGGGGGCGGCTCGTCCGGGACAAGGCCGTATTCATCATCCCCCGCCGCCGGCGCCGGCGGCGACGCCATCGGCCTGATGACCGGCGCGATCGGCTCCTCCGAAGCCTCGCCGTCGGCCAGCGCGTGCAGGTCGTCCAGCCCGAACGGCCCGATAGGCGGGGACTCCGCCGCCGACACCGCACCGACCGGCGCCTCCTCCGGTGCGGCGTCCGGAACACGGAATGACCGCTTGCACGCGGGGCACTTGCCCTTTTTGCCCGCGTGCCTTTCCTTGGCATGCAATCCCAAGCCACACTGTGGACACTTGAAGTGGATCGTCATGGACGAGTCCCCTGGCCTCGGCGAAGCGATTGTCCGATGCCGGCAAATCCCTTCGGGACGGATAATACCAGACATCCCGTAAATGTCAACCACCTGAAACCATCTCGTTGGCAAATCCCCCCGGGCCGATATAATGAACGTGGAATGGCGCCTCCGCCCCCCCACCGGCCGGCGCCAAGGACGGACCATGCCGCGAACGCACGGAAACTCCTGGGAGCCTCACAGCCCGGCCGTCCACGATGCCGGGCCCGATACCGCGGGCCGATCCGTCCGCGCATGGGAAGGCTCCGAGCAGGCCGGCGACTTCCAGTCCCCCGCCGGCGAGGCCCCCGCCCACCTCCGGCGGTTCGGGTTCCAGCCCCTGGTGATCGTCGTGCGGGTCAACGACCAGGAGCACTCCCGGCTGATCACGGGCGGCTCGCTCCTCCAGGTGCACCCCTCCAGCGGGCTGAAGCGGTTCCGGTATCAGCTCTCGGTGTTCGGCTGCCAGTTCTTCGGCTTCGGCCTGGTTACGTGGATCCACAGCACCCATGACCCAAAGCCCTGACGTGCACGGCATCGGGCCGATTCCCCCCGACAGCGGCATGAAGCTCATCCCCACGGGCGGCGACGGCCTGTTCCGCACGGGGGAAGCCGGTGTCCAGGCCATCTGCGTCACCGGCGACCACAAGGTCGAGTTCATCGGCTACCAGGACCACACGCTGGCCTGGGTCCGCAGCGCGATGGGGCACCCCGCCCTCTACCCGCTTCTGCCCGCGTCCGTCGAGCCCCCCGTCGAGGCCGTGCTGATGGACCTGGACGGCACGTCCGTACGCTCCGAGCCGTTCTGGGTGTGGATCATCCAGTCCACCATCGCCGAGCTGATCGGCGACGAGGCCTTCGAGCTGGAGGACGCCGACGAGCCGCACGTCTCCGGCCACTCCGTCAGCGAGCACCTCCAGTACTGCATCGCCAAGTACTGCCCAGACCGGTCCGTCGAGGACGCCCGGACGATCTACTTCCGCATCACCGCCCGCGAGATGAAGGCCATCCTCGAAGGCGGCGGCCGGGCGGACGCCTTCGTGCCGGCGCCGGGGCTGAAGGAGTTCCTGCTGGCGCTGAAGCGCCGCGGCATCCGCATCGCCCTGGTCACCTCCGGCCTGCACGAGAAGGCCTGGCCGGAGATCGTGGCCGCCTTCCGGACGATGGACCTGGGCGACCCGCTGGACTTCTACGACGCCATCGTCACCGCCGGCTGGGCGATCCGGCCCGGGCAGGCCGGCACGCTCGGCGAGCTGCAGGCCAAGCCGCACCCCTGGCTGTACGCCGAGGCCGCCCGCGTGGGCCTGGGCATCGACCCGTCCCGCCGCAGCCGATGCGTCGGCATCGAGGACAGCGGCGCCGGCGTCTGCGCCATCCGCCTGGCCGGCTTCGCCGCCATCGGCATCGAAGGCGGCAACATCCCCCGCGCCGGCGTGTCCCCCCTCCTGCACGCCATGAAGCCGTCCCTGATGGACGTCCTCGAACTGCTGTAAACTGCAACCACCGTGCTGATGTCATGTCCGACCGAACTGGAACGGAGCGTGTTCGAGACCCCATCCCCATCTCCCCCGAGTGCCCTCGCCCGGGGGGGTGTTTACAAAACCCACACATGTAAACACCCCCAGAAATGACGTACGTGCTGTTCGGGAAACATGATACATGAACTGGCAGTTGTTTCCTCCAGAGCCTTGTAAACAGGCGCAAACCCTGTCATGGGTTTACAGGTTATGCCTCCAGGGATTCGGGAATTCCTCTGCTATCTACGGTTTTCTTCGTTGACACACTACGGGTTCGTTAGTAGTATACGCGGCGACGGGGCGAACCCGGCGGCGCCGCGGGCGCCGGTCCGGTTCGCCGGCCACAGGGAGAATGCGATGGCCAGGCCTCGACACGAGCACCCCACCCCCGGCGAGCTGGAGATCCTCCAGGTGCTTTGGGAACGCGGGCCCTGCACTGTCCGGGAGGTGATGGAGGCCCTGGCGCCGGGCCGCCACCGGGCGTACACCACGGTCATGAGCCTCATGAATGTCATGTTCGACAAGGGACTCGTGAAGCGCCAGCCCCGCGGCCGGGCGTTCGTCTACAGGCCCGTGGAGACACGGAAGAAGACGCTCTCGGCCATGGTCGGCGACCTCCTCGGGCGGGCGTTCGACGGCTCGGCCGCCGCGATGGTGACCCACCTGCTGGAGGAGGCGAAGCTGTCCGAGGATGAGCTGGACGAGATCGGCGAGGCAATCGACGCCCACCGCCGCGAACGGGGAGAGAGATGATGGACGCGATCCAGTTGCTCCGGCACCCGGCGTGGCAGCGGCTGGCGCTGGCGCTGCTGCAGTTCCTGTGGCAGGGAGCGGCCGTGGCCGCGGTGGCCGTGGCGCTGGTGCGGCTGCTCGCCCTGCGATCGGGCCCGCCGCGCTACGTTGCGTACCTGTTGGCCCTGGTCGTCATGGCGGCCTGTCCCGTGGTCACCTTCTGTCTGGTGCAGGCGCCCGTCCCGACGGGGCTTTCGCCCAAGCCGCAGGACCACGAGGCGATGCGGGCTGACGTTCCCGAATGGACGGTGACGCACGCCCCGGCCCCACCTGCTCGCTTGATCACGCCGGCTCCCGCCGTTGTGCCTGAGGTTGCTCCGACTCCCGCGGCGGCCGAGGCCCCCGCCGTCCCCGGGCAATCCGCTCGCGCCTCCTTGCCTCGGCGCCTGTCCGCCGTCCTGCCGTGGCTGACGGCGGGCTGGCTGATCGGCGTGCTCGCCTTGAGCGTCCGGCTTCTGCTGGGCGTGGCCGGGATGCACCGCTGGCGGCGGCGCGTGGAGGCCCTGCCGGCTCACGCGGCCGACGCCGTGGCAACCCTGGCGGGGCGAATGGGCCTGGGCGGCTTTGCCCGCGTGTTTGCATCGCCTCTTGCCACCGGGCCGGTGGTGGTCGGATGCCTCCGACCGATGGTGCTGCTGCCGGCGGCCATGCTGACGAGCCTCCCGCCGGAGATGCTCGAGGCCGTCATCGCCCACGAGCTGGCCCACGTCCGCCGCCTGGACCTGTGGGCCAACCTGTTTCAGCGGCTCGTGGAGACGGTGCTGTTTTACCACCCGGCGGTCTGGTGGCTGTCGAGGCGGCTGCGGGAAGAGCGCGAGCTCTGCTGCGACGAACTGGCCGTGGCGGCCACGGGCCGGCCCCTGGAGTACGCGACGGCGCTGGAACGTTCCTACCGCAGCGCATTGGGGGCAAACCAGCCCTCGCTGGCGGCCGGGCTGGGCGCGGGCAACCGGTCCGTCCTCGTCCGCGTGCGGCACGTGCTGGGCTTGGTCCCCTCCCCGGCGCCGAGCCGCTGGTGGCCGGCCGGGGCTTTGGTGCTCCTGGCGGCCCTGGCCGTCATTGTCGCCATGGGGATCTCCTATGCCGCGGAAACCGACGAAAAACAGGCTCCCGACCAGGCCCTCGAGGCGCGAATCTCCGAGCTGATCGATCGGCTGGGCGGCCCGACGCACAAGGAGCGCGAAGAGGCCCAGAAGGAGCTTGTCGAGATCGGCGTCGCGGCCGTCCCGGCACTGGAGAAGGCGGCAAAGGACGCGAATCCCGAGCGATCGGCGCAGGCCCGGGTGATCCTGGAGCGCGTGATGCGTATCTCGGGCGTCGTCACCGACGAGGGCGGCAAGCCGCTGGCCGGGGCGACGGTGCGCCTGCTCAATCCGGAATTCGCGCGATCCGTGCCGAGAGGGGAGAGAGTCCTGTCCTACGGACCGAGTCGGGTGTCCGGCCCCCTGTTGATCGGGCAAGTGCTGACCGACCACGCCGGAGGCTTTGGGTTCAGGAACCTGCCGATCGGCAAGACCGACATCCTGGTGGAAAAGGACCGCTCGTACCGAACGGCGATCCTCCGTGGCGTCCCCACGGGGCGTGTCGGCATGGCGGTGCGGCTGGGCAAGCCATGCCCGTACCGGCTGAGCGGCCTGGTCGTCGACCCCGCCGGCCGGCCCGTCGCCGGGGCGACGGTCGCCCTGGTCGAGCGCGAGTGCCGCATTCCCGGGCCGCCCCCCAAGCTCACGACCGTTCCTTCCAACGCGGACGGGCGGTTCCGCTTCCCGGACCTGATCCAGCCGCTCCTGCCCGACCAGCGACTGTCCCCGGCGCTGTTCGTACGCGCGAAGGGGCTGGGATTCTGGGCCAAGGAGTTGGACTGCACCGGAGGCGAGGAGGAGGTGACGGTTCGACTCACGCCGCCCGCGCGAGTGACCGGGAGCGTGGTGGACCCTGACGGCAAGGGCGTTGCCGGCGCGAAGGTCGTGCTGGATTCGCTGGACTGCTTCGATGGATTCTGCAGCCTCCGGGAGTACCCACAGGGGGCCCCCACCGCCTTGACGGATGAGAAAGGCGCCTTCGTGCTCACGGGTCTGCCAAGTGAAGGCGTGGCAAGGATGACGGCCGAGTGCAGGGGGTACGAGCGAAAGCTCACCGCCAGCGTCGCCCTCGGCTCAGGCGAGGGTGCGCCCGCCATGGCGAGCGGCCGCCACCTCGGCCCCCCGGATATCCAAGCGGGGAATCCCCTGCCGGTCACGCTGCGGCCGGCGGCCATCCTTCGGGGCAGGGCGGTGTTTGAAGGAAGCGACAAGCCCGCGGCGGGCCTGACGATGGCGACGCAGGGGGTCAAGGATTCCGCGTGGTCCCAGGCCCAGACCGCGCAAGATGGCACGTTTGAGTTGCCCAACGTGACCCCCGGCACGTGCAACCTTCTGGTCCTGTTCGACTGCCCGGACAAGAGCGCCCTGCCCGAATGGGCGGCCGCGGCGACGACGATCGCGGACCTCCAGTCCGGCCAGGTCCGCGAGGGGCTCAAGGTCGTCCTGACCAAGGGCGGGATCGTGGAGGGCAGGATCACCGACGCCAAGGGCCACCCGCTGAGGGGCATCGACGTGGCCTTCTACTCGGCCGCCCGCCCGAGGCCCGGGGCAGGCTGCCAGTCCACGCTCACGCGCCCGGACGGCACGTGGTCGTATCGCTTCCCGCCGGGCGAGGTGTACGTCTATGTCGAAGGCCGCAACCCCAACCTGGGGCCCTGGCGACCCGGAGCCCGTACCATCCAACTCAAGAGCGGCCAGGTGCTGGACGGCATCGACTTCCAACTGGGCGTCGAACTGCCCGAAAGCTCGCCTCACAGGGCGCCGGCGACGAAGACCGCCCCGCCTTCCCGAAGCCCGTAGGGTGGGAGAACCCGTCCACCAACCGAGAATGCATGACCGAACGGTGGGCGAGTTCGCCCATCCTTGCTGTTTAGCCGCGACCCAACGGGGAGCGCTTCCGTCGCCGGACAATGTGCCTTCGCATGCGTCGGAAGGCCCCGCGGGAAAGTGCGGACGCATGCCAAGGCACCGTGCGCGGGAACGGTCGCGCTCCCCTTCGAGTCGCGGCTAAACGCCTTCCGTGGAAGCACAAGATAGCGCCGTCACCCCATCCTCCCTTGCCCCCGCACGCCGGGACGCGGTATCGTGACGGGCCGGCTGATGAGGAGATCCCTTCGACACAGGAGCGACAGGCCAACCATGAGCGTCAAGTACCGGATTCACAACGCACCGTCCGCCTATGCGCTCGACCAGGCCGCGCGGGTGGGGTCGAACATGGCCATCGTCTACTCGGTCGGGCCCTGCTCGCATCTGACGTTCGACCGCGACCCGCTGACCGGCAGGACGATGGACGAGTTCCCGATCTATTTCGACGATTATCCCAGGATCGCCGAGATCCGCCGCAGCGCCGACGCCGCCTGGCTGGAGCCGCTGCGCCGCCACCTCCACGCCATGTGCAGCCGGGCGCTGGAGCGCGGCATCCAGCCCGTCTTCCACCTGTACGAGCCCATGCTGCCGCTGGCGTTCGAGCGGGAATACCCCGACCTGGTGGGCGTGTTCAAACGCCCCACGCAGGACGGCACCATCGACGTCCATACCCACCTCGACCCGGACAACCCCGCCGTCTGGGAGCTGATGAAGTCCAAGTACCGCCAGCTCGCCGGGGACTTCCCCGACATCGCCCTGTTCGTCATCACCACCGGCGACACCGCCAGCTCCTACTGGTGCGTGCCGCAGGCGAAGATGCCCATGCCCGAGCGCCTGGCGAAGATGGTCCAGGCCGCCCGCGACGGCATCGCCGCCGCCGGCACGAAGGCCCAGGTCTGCCTGCGGCTGTGGTGGCGCAACTTCCCCGACGAGTACTACCGCGACGGCCACCGGCTGGCCGGGGAGCTGACCGGGCTGGCGGACGCCGGCGAGCTGCTGTGCCGGATCGGCAAGCCGCACAACGAGCCGTCGAAGGTCCTGCCCAAGCTGTTCGAGCTGCTGCCGGCCGACGTGCCGGTGATGTACAAGTCCACCCGCATGGACATCCACGACAACAGCCCGCTCACCCACGTCCTGGGCACCTACCCCGCCGACCGCGAGCAGATCATCGAGGTGTCCTTCGAGATGTACCACGCCAAGGACTGGCCGTGGTGCAAGATCAAGCACATCCGCCAGGGCTACGAAGCCGTCGGCCGGCATGGACTGGCCGGGTACGTCTCCCTGCCGATCAACATGGGCAACAACGGGCGGGACATCGACCCGGAGTCGGGCAACCTGGGGCGGATGAACACCTGGCTGTTCGAGCAGCTCGCCGGCGGCGACAAGCGGTCCGACGCGGAGCTGGTGGCGGCCTGGCTGGAGCGGGAGTTCGGCGGCCCCCAGCCGCAGGCCGTCGTGGACGCCCTGCTCGAGGCCGACTCGCTGGCGGACGAAGGCATCCAGTGGGGCCGGGGAATCCACAACCGCCAGCCGTTCGCCTCCCTGCACACCACCAAGCTGTACTGGACGTTCGACGGGTTCATCCAGCCGGACTTCCCCTACCGGATCGCTCAGCCCACGGCCGAGCTGCTGGAATCGCTGATCGCGATGAAGCACCGCGCCCACGAGCGTGCCCGCGAGCACATCGCCCGGCTGGAGTCCGCCCGCCCCGCCATGGACGCGGACCTGTTTGCCGAGATTCACGCCGGCTACGTGGTCTTCGCCGATTACATCCTGCTCGCCCGCGACTGGGGCAGCTACATCCTGATGCAGTACGGGATCGAGAAGGGCGCCTTCCCGCACGACCGCAAGACCCTCGGCCGGATGTCGCGATACGTCGAGACCTTCATCCGCAACCTGCTGGCCCTGAAAGACACCCCCGCCGGCCAAAAGGTCGCCGGGCGGATCAGCTTCCCGGACCTGTTTCCGTTGACGTGATGCCGAAGGCGTTTAGCCGCGACCCGCAGGGGAGCGCTTCGGTCGCCGGAGGCGGGAAAGGCGCCGTCCCTGTCGAACGGAGTTGAAAGCCCCGACCTCGGGACGTAGCATCCCGGGCATGTGTTCTGACGGAACCGATCGCATCCAAGGCGCTCGGGCTCCCGTGGGAGTCTTCAATGTCGTTGCGGAAGAAACGGATCACCCTGGCTCGCATTTCCGCGCTGCCTGTCGTCTTGCTTGCCGTCTTCGTCAGACCCACCTGGGGCGCGGAATCCACGATCGCGTTTTGCGTCGAATCGGCAGGGTACCTGTTCCTTTTGGGCGGCCTGGCCATCCGCATGTGGTCGATCCTCTATATCGGCGGCCGCAAGTCCCACGAGCTTGTCACGGACGGCCCCTATTCCCTCTGCCGCAACCCGCTGTACGTCGGCACGTTCCTGCTGGTCGTCGGCGCCGGACTGTGCTTTGAGAACCTCCTGATGCTGGCGGCGGCGTTCCTCGTCATGGCGCCCGTGCATCTGCTGACGACGAGAATGGAAGAGCGGCATCTGCTGGAGCTGTTCCCCGACAGCTATCCCGAATATGCCCGGCGAGTGCCCAGGTTCTGGCCCAGGCTCAGGAACTATCGAGGTGGAGACAACGTGGCCGTGCGCGTCCGCGCCATCCGGCGGATGGCGATCGACGCGTCGGGTGTGCTGCTGATTCCGGTAGTCGAGGACCTGGTGGAGATCCTGCAGCGCCACGAGATCGTTCCCGTGCTGTTCCGTTTCCCGTGACCGCACCGAGCGGAGCAGCGGGTGCCCCGCAAAAGGCGTTGTGTACCCGCTTGGCGCCGCTCGTTTAGCCGCGACCCGAAGGGGAGCGCGATCGCTCCCGCACATTGAGCCTTGGGACAGTCTCCAATGGACACAAGACAGCGGACCCTGCCGGCGACCTGGTGGATCGGGCCGGCCCTGCTGGCCCAGGTATTGGTCTGCGGGGCTTTGGCCGGGCGGGCCTTGGCGGAAGGCAGTGAGATGAAGGACCTCCGGATCGTTCGGGATCGGCTGCGCGGGGAGCTGCTGGCCAGGCCGCCCTCGCCCGGGGCCGTCCGCCGGTGGTTGGCCGCCCAGCGGCCCGACGGAAGCTGGGCGGATGTCACCTATGACGACAAGAGCCCCGCCCGGTGGCAGCCCATCGACCACCTGAACCGGCTGTTCGAGATGGCGCGGGCGGCGTGCAATCCCGTCCGGGATGTCCCCGCCGAAAAGGCCGGGGCGGCCGCGGGCGCGGCGCTGGACTACTGGCTTGCCCACGACTTCCAATCGAGCAACTGGTGGTGGAACCGCATCGGCGCCCCGCGGGAGCTGGGCAGGGCGATGCTGATCCTGCAGGAGGACCTGGGCCCCGCCCAGCTCGCCGCCGGCATCGAGCGGCTCAAGCGGACCGAGATCGGCATGACCGGACAGAACCTCGTCTGGGTCTCGGAGATCGTCGCCGTCCGCGGCATGCTGGCGGACGAGCCCGACCTGACGGAACGGGCGATCGCGCGGATCGCCGCCGAGGTCCGCCTCTCGACCGCCGAGGGCATCCAGCCGGACTTCAGCTTCCACCAGCACGGCAACTGCCTCTACAACCACGGCTACGGGGCCGGCTTCGCCCTCGACGCCACGCGGGTGGCGGCGCTGGTCCGGGGCACGGCCATGGCATTCCCGGCCGACAAGGCCGCCCTGCTGTGCCGCTACGTCCTGGACGGCTCGCAGTGGATGGCCCGGGGCCCGACGGCCGACTACGGCGCCGACGGGCGGGAGATCACCCGCCCCGGGCAGAACGCCCGCTATCTCGGCGCCGCCGCGGAAAACCTGCTGACCCTCGACACCGGTCGGGACGAGGAGCTGCGGGGCCTGGTCGGCCGCGCCGCCGGCAGGGGCGAGCCGCTGGTCGGCAACCGGCACTTCTGGCGGTCCGACCTCATGACGCACCACCGCCCGGGCTACTACGCCTCGGCCCGGATGCACTCCACCCGCATGGACAACACCGACGACCCCTGCAACGCCGAGGGGCTCAGGAGCCACCATATCGCCGACGGCTGCAACCTGCTGGTCCGCCACGGCGGCGAATATGCCGACATCTTCCCCGTGTGGGACTGGAAGAAGATCCCCGGCACGACGGTGGCCGCCGACGCCCCCCTGACCGGCTCGCCGCGGCACGGCGGCAAGGGGGACTTCGTCGGCGGCGTCTCCGACGGCCGCTACGGCCTGGCGGCGATGGACCTGGCCAACGACGACCTCTCCTGCCGCAAGGCGTGGTTCTTCTTCGACGACGAGTACGTCTGCCTGGGCGCGGGCATCCGGGCCGCCCGAGGCGGGACGATCATCACAACGGTGAATCAGTGCTTCCTGAAAGGCGACGTCACGGCCGGGGACGGGCAGACGACTCAGACGCTGGAGCGCGGCACGCACACCCTTGGCGACGCGCGATGGGTTCACCATGACGGGGTGGCCTATCTCCTGCCCGCCGGCGGGGATGTGCGGGTGAGCAACCGGGAGCAGACGGGCAGTTGGAGCCTGATCAACCGCTCCGCCCCCGCCACGAAGCTGACCCACGACGTCTTCACGCTGTGGCTGGTGCACGCCCCGGAGCCGCAAGGCGGTGCGCGATACGCCTACATCGTGGCCCCGGGCCTGTCGGCGCGGCAGGCCGCCGCGGCCGCCACGGCCCCGCCCGTCGAGGTCCTCAGCAACACGCCTCACCTCCAGGCCGTCCGCCGCCGGAAGGGCCCCTCGCACGTGCAGGCGGCCTTCTACGAGCCGGGCGTGCTGAAGGCGGGCGAGGCCGCCATCGCCGTCGACCGCCCCTGCCTGCTGCTGCTGCGGGAGACCGACAAGGGGCTCCTGCTGGCCGTGGCCGACCCGACGCAGAAGCTGCGGCGCGTCCAGCTCACCCTCCCGGGCCGCTTCGCCGGCGAAGGCTGCCAAGTGGACGCCGGGCGGAACGAGACCCGGCTCACCCTCCCCCTGCCGCAGGGCCCCGAAGCCGGCCGGTCGGTCGTGCGAGAGATCCAGCGCCAACCCCAACCCAAGTGAGACGAAAATGAACAGGAAATCCAAGGGCGCCATACCCCGGCGCGAGTACGCCCGGACGGGCCGGATGCTCTCGGTCATCGGCTTCGGCGGCATCGTGGTTCAAGACCTTCCGCAGGACCAAGCCAATCGCGTCGTCGCCGACGCCGTGGGCCAGGGAGTCAACTACTTCGACGTCTCGCCCAACTACGGTGACGCGGAGTTGAAGCTGGGCCCGGCCCTGGAGCCCTTCCGCGACCAGGCCTTCCTGGCCTGCAAGACCTCCAAGCGGACGGCCGAGGCGGCCCAGGCCGAGCTGGACGAATCCCTGCGGCGTCTGCGGACGGACCATCTGGACCTGTACCAGCTCCACGCCCTGACGGACATGGCCAAGGACGTCGACGTCGCCTTCGGTGCCGGCGGGGCGATCGAGGTGCTGGACCGTGCCCGCAAGCAGGGGCGGGTGCGGCACGTGGGCTTCTCCGCCCACAACGAGCAGGCCGCCCTGGCGGCGATGGACCGGTACGACTTCGATTCGGTCCTGTTTCCGATCAACTACGCCTGCTGGCTCCGCGGGGGCTTCGGGCCGTCCGTGGTGGCCGCCGCCCGCGAAAAGGGGCTGGCGACCCTGGCCCTGAAGGCCCTGGCCCAGGGCAAGTGGGACAAGGACGACCCGCTCCGCCCGCAGTACCGCCGGTGCTGGTACAGGCCCATCACCGACCCGCGGCTGGCGGGGCTGGCTCTGCGGTTCACCCTGGG
>DASRZG010000350.1:0-7386 GCA_035686585.1 Phycisphaerae bacterium | reverse complement strand
CCCCTCTGGCGAACGGCCTGCCGCCCGGACTGCCTCGAAAATGGGTGCCACGGGCTGCTTGCCAGCCCGTGTTCGGCCGGCGGGCCAACGAACACAGGCTGCAAGCAACCTGTGGCACCCTGGAACATCGGTCCGGCCGCTTTCATGCTCTGTGGGCAAGCCGAAGGGTCATGAACGACTGTCCCGCCGTTCCCCCCTGCGGGCGCAAAAAAAAGGCGAACCAAGGCGGATTAGGTCCTTCGCGGCTTATGCCGGTCGGGCGGAGGAGGGCCTTGGCCCTGGGGCAAGCTCACTACCTCCTGTTCCTTCACGAGCCTGCTCTACACTACTATAGGCGCCCCAGTCGGAATCCGCCACCGATCGGGCCGACATTCGAAGGGGCCATCGCGGCGAAGATATCGTGCGGGCAGGGGCGTCGGGGGTGTTCGCTTGGGGCGGGGGGATTGGGTAGAATGCCTCCGCGATGGCAAGGACGTTCGTTCGCATCTCGTTGGCGACCAAGTTCCGTGTGCTGCTGGCGACGGCGGTGCTGGCGATCCTGGTCGTGGCGCTGGGCGTGCCGTGGTATTTCGCCGAGCGGCTGGTGGACGCCTCGGCGGAGCGGTCGGCCGCCCAGGTGACGCGGCTGGCGCTGGAGGAGTGGGTGCCGCGCCACCGGACGTCCCCGCGTCCGGCCAGCGCCGTGGCGGACTATTTCACCTCCGCCGGCAACGGGCGGCGCGGGCCGACGTTCGTGCCGCTGGTGGACGCCCGCCAGTTCGACCGCCTGGACGGCCCGGCCCGGGCCGCGGAGGCGACGTTCCGCAAGTCCCCCGCGCGCGAGCTGGTGGTGTTGTGGGAGGACGACGAGCAGGGGCGGCGGATGTACCGCTGCTTCCGCGGGGTCCGGGCGGGGGCGGAGTGCCTGTCCTGCCACAACCACGAGACGGCGCGGACGTTTCAGCCGGGGCAGTTCGTGGGCGTGGTGGACGTGACGCTCCCCCCCCCGCCGGGGGCGCTGATCTGGTGGACGCGGGGCGTGTTCGTGCTGGGCGGGGCGCTGGCGGCGCTGCTGGCGTCGCTGGTGTTCTATTTCATCACCAAGCAGGTCATCCTGACGCCGGTGCGGTCGCTGCACGCGCTGGCGGATTCGGTCGCCGACGGCGACCTCAGCCGGCGGGTCGAACTGCACACGGGCGACGAGTTCGAGCGGCTCGGGCGGCGGTTCAACGCCATGCTCAACGCGATCACCACACAGCAGAACCAGCTCCGCCAGGCCAACCGGGCGCTGGATTTGAGGCTGGGCGAGCTGGCCGAGGCCAACATCAGCCTGTACGAGGCCAACCGGATCAAGAACGAGTTCCTGGCCAACGTCTCCCACGAGCTGCGCACGCCGCTCAACAGCATCATCGGCTTCGCCGAGCTGCTGGCGGAGACCGACGACCCCAAACGCCACCGGCACGCCACCTACATCCTCACCTCGGCCCGGCTGCTGCTGGGGATCATCAACGACCTGCTGGACCTGGCGCGGATCGAGGCGGGCAAGGCCGACATCCGCAACGAGAAGGTCTCGATCACCGACCTGTGCGAGACGCTCGCCCAGCTCGTCCGCCCCCTGGCCGACAAGAACCGTCTGGAGCTGGAGGTGGACATGGACGGGGAAGTCCCGCTGATGGTGACCGATTCGGGCAAGGTCCGGCAGATCCTCTACAACCTGCTGTCCAACGCCATCAAGTTCACCCCCCCGGGGGGCAAGGTGACGGTGGCGACCCGCGTGGTCCCGGCGGCCGAATCCGGCATCCACAGCGACGCGGTCGCCATGTCGGTGTCGGATTCGGGTCCGGGGATTCCCGCGGCCGAGCAGCAGCGGATCTTTGAGAAGTTCCACCGTGTCGACGGGCGGCTGACGCGAGAGCACGGCGGGGCGGGGCTGGGCCTGGCGATCACACGGGAGCTGACCATCCTGCTGGGCGGCCGGCTGAGCCTGGAAAGCGAGCCCGGGCACGGCGCGACCTTCACCGTGACGCTGCCGATCCAACCCCCCCAGCCCCCGGCGGCCCCGCCGTCGGCGCCCGGCGGTCCCGCGGCATAGCCCGGGGGCCCAGCGGCCGGATGGATCAATACCAGACCGTGACGATCAGGGCGGGTTCGGCCTTCTTGCCTTCCAGCACGCCGTTGACGGAGTTGACGGCCTTGACCTCGATCTGTTCGGCGTCCAGCCACTCGTTGATGGTGTCGGCCATGTGATCCAGGGACGCGACGGTGAACTTGGAGGTGAAGACCCGGCATCGGGTCGCCCCGACGCCGGTGACGTTCAGCGGCCGGTTGAACTCCTTGGCGGCCGTGCCCGCCCCCAGCCCACCGCCGAAGGCGTGGATCTTGCTGCTGGAGCCGCGGTCGGCCGGTTCGGCCAGCGAGATCGGTTCGAGGTCCTCTTCCTCCAGCGGCAGCGGGACGTTGTCTTCGGTCATAGCGGCTCTCCTGTGAATGACTCGCGATCAAATCATGACGATAAGGGCAGTGCGAGCGTTTATTATACGGGGGGTCGGCCCCGGGTCCAAGCCCCGGCCGGCGCGCAGGAACGGCGGGGCGTCCGCCGTCCGGAGAACCACGCGATGGGATTGCGTCGTATCGCTTGTTGGCTGCTGCTGGTGTCGCTGGCCCCGGCCGGCTGCGCCCTGGACGTGCCGCCGCGGATCTGCCTGTCGCCCGGGGTGGTCGTCCCGGACCGCCCGGTGGTGGTGTTCTGGGTGGACGGGCTGGACGTGGAGCGGTTCAACCCCCTGCTGGCGGCGGGGAAGCTGCCGAACATACGGCGCTACCTCATCGACCGCGGGGTGACGGTCTGCGGGGCGGCGGCGTCGCTGCCGACGATCACCTACGCCAACAACGTCTCGTTCAACACCGGGCTGTTTCCGGGGCACCACGGCATCGTCGGCAACAGGTGGTTCGACCGGAACCGGCTGATCTTCCAGGATTACGGGTTCATCAAGACCTACCGGCAGGTGGATGGCGATTTCGCCGCCCGGACCGTCTACGAGGCCCTGGGCGAGGACGTCACCGCCACCATCCTGACCCCCGTCCGCCGCGGCGCCACCCGCCACGTCGACAACTGGATGTCGGCGGGCGTGGCGTGGTACTTCGACATGCAGGAGACGGTCAACCACCTGACGACGCGGCGGTTCGAGCTGATCGCCGAGGTCGCCAACCGCGCGGGCCGCTGGCCGAGGCTGATCCTGGCCTACTTCGTCACGCCCGACACCGTCGGCCACGCCGAGGGGGTCAGCTCGCCGCGGTACACCCAGATGCTGCTGGACATCGACCGCCAGATCGGGCACATCTGCCGCTCGCTGGAGACGGCGGGGCTGCTGGAGCGGACCTGCCTGACGCTGGTGTCCGACCACGGCTTCGTGGACACGCCGAACGCCTTCGACGTGGCCGGGTACTTCGCCCAGACGCTGAAGGTGCCGACGATCAGCAGGGAGTTCGGCCGGGACGTGGCGTTCGAGAAGCGCGTGGCCCACTTCAACAAGGCGCGGGCGGTGGTGGTCAACGGCGGCAATCGCCGCACCAGCATTCACCTCCGCTGCGGCGACCACTGGTGGCAGCGGCCGACGTACGAGCAGATCGAGTCGTTCCCGGCTCCGGGGGTCGGCGAGGGGGTGTCGCTGCCGTCGCTTCTGGCGCGGTGCGCGGCGGTCGAGCTGGTGGCGGTCCGCCGCGGCCCGGACGCGGTGGTGGTCCGCGCGGCCGCCGGCGCCGGGCAGATCGACCGCACCGTCGGTGACGGCGGGAAGGTCTACCGCTACCGCGTCCTGTCCGGCGCCGACCCGCTGGGGTACATGGGCCACCCCCAGGCCGCCGCGTTGATGGACGGGCAGTTCCACGACGGCGACGAGTGGCTGATGGCGACGCTGGGCACGGGCAAGCCCGACTGCGTCGGGCAGCTTGTGGAGATGATGGACTCGCCCCGCAGCGGGGACATCGCGCTGTTCGCCGCCGACGGTTGGGGGCTGGGCGGAAAGGATAAGGGCGGCCACGGCGGGCTGTTGTGCCACGAGATCGTCGTGCCCTGGGTGTGGGCGGGGCCGGGCCTGCCCGCGGGCACGCAGATCACCGGCGCCAGAACAGTGGACTTGATGCCCACAATATTGCATCTTACAGGGCGGCCCGGGGCGATCCCGCCCGGGCTCGACGGGCGGAGCATCGCCGATCGGCTCCGGTCGGCGACGGCCCGCCCCAGGCCCTGACCGGTCCGCCGGGCCGGTCATGATGACGGTGTGAGTATGAGCGAGCGCAATTCAGACATGGGCGGATGGAACAGTCTTCGTTGGGACCGGTGGCTGGTGGCCGGGGTGGTGTTGCTGCTGCTGGGGGCGGTGGCGGTGCCGCAGGCGTTCGTCAAGCGGTCCGAGCCGCAAGGACAGCCGATCGTGGACATCCCGGCGACCCGGCCTTCGCGGGCCGGGGAGTACCGCGGAATCACGCTGCAGCTGCACGCCTCGGACCCGAAGGTCCCCTTCGAGAAGTTCGTGGAGGAGATCGCCCGCACGGGCGCCAACACCATCTGCCTGTCGGTGGCGGCCTACCAGGAGAACGCCTCCAGCTCGTCGCTGTTCATCGAGTCGCGGAAGGCGCCGACGCGGGAGCGGACGGTCCAGCTGATCCAGTTGGCGCGGGAGCGGGGCCTGCGGGTGGTGGTGATGCCGATCGTGCTGCTGGAGAACGCCCGCGGGGGCGAGTGGCGCGGGCTGATCGTCCCGCCCGATCCCAACCGCTGGTGGGAGGACTACGAGAACTACATCCTTCACTATGCCCGCATCGCCCAGGAGGGGGGCGCCGAGGTCCTGATGGTGGGCTCGGAACTGGTCCAGCTGGAGAAGGAGACCACCCGCTGGCGGGCGCTGATCGGCAAGGCCCGCAAGGCCTTCGCCGGCAAGCTGAGCTACTCGGCCAACTGGGACCATTATGAGGGCATCGAGTGGTGGCGCGACCTGGACCTGGTGGGCATGACGGTCTACTACGACCTGGTGGGCGACAAGGAGCCCTCCCTGGACGTCCTGCTGGCGGCGTGGCGGCCGATCAGGAAGGACGTGCTCGCCTGGCGGAGCAAGATCAACATGCCGATCCTGTTCACCGAGGTGGGCTGGCCGAGCCAGGAAGGCTGCGCCAAGGCGCCCTGGAACTACGTCGCCTCCCGCAAGGCGGACGTGAACACCCAGGACCTGTGCTTCCAGGCGTTCTTCCGGACCTGGGCGGGCGGGCCGGGGGTCGCCGGCGTGCTGATCTGGGAGTGGCGCAACCAGGAGTACCAGACCGGCGGGCCCGAGGACGTCTCCTACATTCCCATCGGCAAACCCGCCATGGCCACGATCCAGCGGTACTTCCAGGCCCCGGACGCGGTCGAGCAGGCCAAGGGCAGCCCCGCCCCGGACGCCCCGGCCCAAGAGCCCGCCGTGGCGCTGCCCGACCCGGGTAAGGGACAGGGCTGAGCGGACGGGTTTCGCCGCCGTCGCCCGCGCCGGTACAATGTCCCCATGCGAATTGCCCTGACGGTGGCGCTGCTTTCGGCCTGCTCCCCCTGCCTCCCCGACGGGGCGGTCCGCGCGATTGCCGGGACGGGCTCGATCCGCTGGGCGGTCGGCGACGGCGGGCTCCTCCTTCGCAGCGACGACGCGGGTGCCTCGTGGCGGGCGGCGGCCGTGGGCGCCGGCGGCGACTTCACGGCCGTCCATTTCGAGAGCGACACCACCGGCCACATCTTCGGCGGGGTGCCCGTGCCGGGGCATCCCGGCGGGGCGACGGCGGCGGTGATCCTGCGGACCGAAGACGGCGGCGCGACGTGGAAGCCCCTGTCCGCCGTCCCCCCGGCGCACCTGCACGGGGGATGGATGCATGGGCTCCGGGGCATGGCCTTCGGCCGGCCTTCGGCGCGGGAGCCGGCGGGGCTGTGGGCGACGGTCACGAGCGGGCGGCAGTGGATCCCCCTGAAGGCGGCCGGGGCGGGGGCGCTGCTGGGCGGCGCCGCCGCGGATGCCGCCAACGCCTGCATGGTCGGTTCCGCCCATCGCATCGTCCACCTGCACCGGCTGGAGGAGCTGACCACCGGCGAGGCGCCGCTGGAGTCGGGGGCGGCCCTGACGGCGGTGGCGATGGCGGGGGTCAACGCGATCTGGGCGGCGGGGGAGAACGGCTCGGCCCTGCGGTACTCCGGTCCGTCGGCGGGCTGGCGGGTGCTGCCGCTGCCGCTGCCGGCCGGGACGCGCCGCCTGGCCGACCTGGAGGCCGTGGCGGCCGGCGGCGAGGGCGAGGCCCTCCTGGCGGGCGGGCTGGCGGGGGCGATCTTCCACAGCGACGACGCGGGCAGGAGCCTCCGCCGCCACCGGGCCCCCGGGCCCGGGCCGATCCACGCGCTGCACCGCGACTCCGACGGGGTGCTCCTGGCCGGGGGCGACGGCGGCAGGATCTTTCGCAGCACCGACGCCGGGCGGAACTGGCAGCGCGTCCACGGGGCCGAGTCCATGGACGTGCTGCTGATCGCCGCGGCCGCCGACGTGACCTCGCTGGCGGCGCTGGCGGCCCACGCGGCGGCGGGGCTGAGCACGGCCGTGCTGGTCCCGGCCCTGCCCGTCGGGCCTCACGGCCTGCGGGGCGACGTGCCTCTGGCCTCGGCGGCGGCGGCCCTGGGGGCCGAGGGGGGGTACGTGCTGACCGACTTCATTTCCGTCGCGGGCGACCCCGCCGCCGACCGGCTGACGGAAGAGCAGATCCTCCAGCGCTGGTCCGCCTCGCTGGACGTGCCGGCGGGGGCGGAGATGCGGCGGCAGATCGCGGCGGCGGTCCGGCTGTACCGGCCGGCGGTGGTCGTGCTGGGTCCGGACGGGTACGAGCGGCGCGGGCCGGCGGCGGAGTGCCGGCTGATCTCGCGGATCGCGGCCGAGGCGGTCGAGCTCGCCGCCGATGCCGGCGCCCTGCCCGAGCTGGCCGAGGCCGGCCTGAAGCCCTGGCGGGTCCGCCGGACGTTCACCGGCCTGGAAGAGAACGCCCGATATACCCCGCCGTGGGAGAAGCCCCCGGACCGCCCCCGGCAAAACGTGGCGGCGGCCTTCATCGGCTGGCGGTATCCCGTCGGCGGGTCCACGAGCCTGTCGATGACGGCCGACGCGGCCGGGTGGCGCCTGCCGTGGATCGACCCCGCCGACCGGGCCGCCCGCGTGACCGCCTTTCGCTGTTCGGAGGTGTTGACCCAGCCGGTGGCCCTGTTCACCGTAGGGCTGTCGCCGAAGCCCCTCCGGCTGCAGTCGGACCCGCCGGTCGGGGACGCGATCGCCAGCGGGTCGCTGCTGCGCGGGGCGGGGCTTGTGGGGCGGAACGTCGCCGTCGCCGCCGGTCCGCTGGTGGCGGCGG
>DASRZG010000349.1:0-9654 GCA_035686585.1 Phycisphaerae bacterium | reverse complement strand
CATCCGCACGAATCGCTGATTTGCGGCCCGGACGGGTCGGTCGCCGCCGCGGAGGAATCGTCCACGCCCGGCGTGCTGGTCCACAAGTTGGACCTGGCCCGCAACGTCGATCCGCACGCGGTCCCGGACGACGCCAGCAGCGCCTCCCCCATCCGCGCCCGCCGCCCCGAACTGTATGGACCCATGACCCGCACGAGTCCCCCCGTTTAGCCGCGACCCGCAGGGGAGCGCGTCCCCCGGAGAAGCCCACCATGCCCACCCAACCCAACATCGTCCTGATCATGACCGACCAGCACCGCGCGGACGTCTGCGCGCGGGAGGGGTATCCGCTCGACACCACGCCCTTCATGGACTCTCTGGCCGCCGAGGGAGTATGGTTCAACCGGGCGTACACCTGCTCGCCGACGTGCGCGCCGGCGCGGGTCAGCATGCTCACGGGCCGCTTCCCCTCCGCCACGCGGGTGCGGACCAACCACAACGTCCCCGACGCCACCTACAGCCGGGACATGATCGACGTGCTCCGCGAGGCCGGCTACGCCACCGCCATGTGCGGCAAGAACCACTCCCACCTGACCGAGGACCGCGTGGACCACTGGTTCCCCCTCGGCCACGCCGCCGGCCACCGCCGCCCAGGCCGGACCGCCCAGGAGGAGGCCTTCGACCAGTACCTCGCCTCCCTCGGCCATCGGGCGGACTTCCACGCCGCGCCCTTCCCCGTCGAATGCCAGGGCCCCGCCCGCGCCGTCGCCGACGCGCAGCAATGGGTCCGATCGGCCAAGGATCGGCCGCTGTTCCTCTGGCTGACCTTCGCCGAGCCGCACAATCCATACCAGGTGCCCGAGCCATACTTCGACATGTTCCCGCCGGACTCGCTGCCGCCGGTCCGCGCCGGCGTCGAGGCGATCGAGGGCAAGGGCTTCAAGTGGCAGTGGACGAAGTGGCAGGGCCGGACGGGGTTCCAGGACTACGAACGGCAGCTCCCGCGGGCGCGGTCGAACTACTTCGGGATGCTCCGGCTGATCGACGACCAGGTGAAGCGGTTCGTGGAGTTCCTGGACGCCGAGGGCCTGCGGGAGGACACGCTGATCGTGTTCGTCGCCGACCATGGCGACTTCGTGGGCGAGTATGGTCTGGTCCGCAAGGGCCCGGAGGTGCCCGAGTGCCTCATGCGGGTGCCCATGTTCGTCAACGGGCCCGGCATCGCCGGCGGCGCCGGGCCCCACCCGGCCCACGTGTCCATCGTGGACATCTTCCCCACCCTGTGCGAGATGATCGGCGCGGCGATGCCCGACGGCGTCCAGGGCAGGAGCCTCTGGCCGCTGCTGACCGGGGGCGACTACCCGGTGGAGGAGTTCGCCAGCGTCTACGGAGAGCAGGGCTTCGGCGGGCTGCACTACACCGCCGACGACGACCGCGACCCGGGCGAGGAGGGGGCGATGAGGCCGGGGAAGGGATTCGACTGCCTGAACAGTTGGACCCAGAGCGGGACGATGCGGATGCTCCGCAAGGGCGACTGGAAGCTCGCCTTCGACATGCAGGGTCGGGGGCAGCTATACAACCTCGCCGCCGACCCGGCCGAGTTGGACGACCTGTACGGCCGACCCGAAGTGGCCGACATCCAGCGCGAGCTGCTGGCGGACCTGCTGGCCTGGACCCTCCGCGCCGCCGACCCCCTCCCGCTGCCGCGGACCCGCTACGCCATGAAGACCGACCCGCGAAACTGGTGGGCGCGGCATCGGTAGCCGGCGGCGCCCGCGTCAGCCGGGCAGGTCGGCGGGGTCCATGGCGGACAACACCTGGAGGTAGCCGCCCGCCTTCCCGGGGGTATAGGTGTAATCCATCGCGAAGCGCCGGTCCTCGGGGAAAAGCGATTCCTTCCGCTCGATCAGCTCGTCCAGGAATGCCTCAACATCGCGTCTGGGCCCGGGGAAACCGCGGAGCGTCTTCGCCTTGGTCTTTCGACGCTGACGCGGGGGCAGGTTCGCCAGATTCCACGCCACGATGCCGAGCTCGATCAGCATCTCCACGCTCTCCGGCGTGAAGGCCTCCATGTACGGCTCGACCAGCTCGATGATCACCTCGGACAGCTTCCGCAATCCGGGAACCCGCCCTTCGTACACCCCGTCGATCGCCCCATTCTCACCGACCATGGCGACGATCGAGTCGTCCGCGCCCCCACGCGGGTGCCGCTTCCGCAGGCGTTTCCGCCGCCTGGCCGCCTTCCGTTCGGCCTTCGTGGGCATAATCCGCACCTCCTTCCGTGGGCGGCCGCGGCGGGCCTCTCCGTGGCGCCGGTGTGGTCGAGGCGCATGATACCATCCGGCCGGGGCGGGTCAAGCCGGCGCCGCCCTCGCTTTCGAGGCGGCGGGCGTTACAATGGTGGTGACCCGCCCACGACGGCGGCGAGCCGGGGACGGTGCGGGATGGAGACGCCTTTGACAGTGGCCGACGTGCCAATCGAGCTGCACAAGTGTCCGCGGATCCGCGTGATGGACGTGGAGTACGTTCACGTGGTCACGCCGGTGGGGGACGATCTGTACCTGACCGCCCACGGGCTGCCGCTGGCGGCCCACCTGATGCCCGACCGTTTCTGGACGGACCGGGCGTGGTCCCGCGCGAACCGTCATCGCCTCAACGGCACCAGCACGGTGTACCGGATCGCCACCAAGCCGATCGGCGGGCGGCACAAGGACATCGTGCTGAAGTGGAACCGGATGGGCCAGGACGTGCCGGGGGCCACCGGCGCGGATAATCTGGCCACGGCCAACTTCAACAGCCCGTTCGAGGAATTCGCCCTGACCACCGAGTTGCGGGCGGCGCGGATCGGCCCGCAGCCGGTCTACACGCACAAGCCCCTGGCCATCTACGTCCCCGGCGAGCCGGTGGACTGGGACCAGACGGGCAGGAGGCGGCACCGGCTGGAGGCCAAGCGCCGCGCTCACATGGAGATCGAGCTGCACTTCCTCCGCAACTACGCGGTGGTCTACGAGTGGATCAAGGGGATCGACGCGGCCGAGGCGCACGTGCAGGGGCTGCTGTCCGCCGGCGAGCTGGAGGCGCTGGTGGAGCAGGCCTGGGACCGGCTGCACGAGCAGGGGTTCGTCGTTCGCGACAACAAGGCGCACCACGTGATCGTCCGCCCGGGCGACGGCGGACTGGCGCGGAGCAAGGACGGGGCGCCGTTCTGGGCGTACGTGGACTTCGAGCTGCTCCAGCGGGCGCCCGAATGGGAGCGGCAGGTCCGCGACCGCAAGCGGAAGGCCTACCTTCGCAAGCAGGCACGGCGGTTTGAGGTCACCGCAGCCCTCCCCGCCCACCTGCATTCCGTTGGCCTGCTGGGAGTCGATTACGTCTACGGGCACATCGAGTCCACCAACGGCGCCTTGTGGGTCGTCGGGCGGGATCCCGACCTGTTCGACTACTTCCTGCCCGAGAAATGGCGCAAGACCCCCCGCACCCGGCTGTCGGTGACCGACCAGGTGTACGAGACCACGACCAAGGACAACATCCACCTCGTCTGGCGGGTCTCCCGCGTCGGCGAGCAGCCCGACATGGATCCCTTTAAGCCCGACGAGCGCCCCATCCTCGATTACGGCTACAACAGCCCGTTCGAGGAGGTCTCCCTCGCGCTGAGCCTCGGGGCGGGCGGGATCGGGGCCATCTATCCCCGGGCGGTCTACATGTCCGGAGACGCCCTCGGAATCCCGCCGCGCCTCTCCGACCGCCGCCGCTACGAGACCCACGCGGACCTCCAGACCCCCGATGGCCGGCCCGTCCTCCAGGAGGGGCGCTACTACATCATCCTCTGGGGCTACTGGAACGGCCCGGACGAGCTGCTGGCCGAACGCGACGACCCGCCCTATACCAGCATCAACGCCCTGCAGGCCTATCGGGACGGGCTGCTGGACGAGGCGACCTATCTCGCCCTGATGAAGCGGGCGGGCGTTCGCCTGGCCGCGGTGGGCGTCGAGGACCTCAACCTCCGCGGCACCCACCTGCTGCTGTCGCTGGAGGCGTCCGGAAAGCTGGCGACCGATCCCGACGGGCTGCCCACCGTGCTGATCTGCAACTTCGCCCTGCTGCGACGAAAGGGCGGGGCGATTCCCTCCTGAACCGCGGAGGACGCGGAGATCGCGGAGGAGGCACGAGGCAACAGGCATGAGGGACCCGCCTTCGCCTGCGGCTACGGCGCGCCAAGCGAGGAACCAGGAAGGGGACCTTGGGCCTTTATGCCTTCGAACTCCGAACTCCGTGTCCCGCGTCCGGGCCGTGTAAGCCTCCGCGAAACCGCGAGCGGGATCCGTACGCGCCGGGGAATCCTTCGCAATCGACAATCCGCCATTGGGTTGCTGGCGAAACCCGCGCCGTGTCTTCCGCGTTTAGATATCCGGGTTAGCCGGCCGGGGCTTCTGGCAGCGCGCCGGCGGTCACGCGGAGATGGTCGCCCCGCCCCGGGCCGGTGAAGGCATGGTCCAGGACCATCCGCGCGTCGTCGGGGTACAGCCGCTGCTTCCGTTCGACGAGCTCGTCCATCACCCGCCCCAGTTGCCGGGCGTAGGCGCTGCCGAACCGGCGGGCGGTGCGAAGCAGGTCCGCCTTGCCCGCCCGGCGGAGATCGGCCGGCAGGTTCGCCAGATTCCAGGCGACGATGGCGACGCGGGCCGCCCCCTGGAACGTCCCAGCCGCGGCGTCGCCCATCACGGACCGGGCGAACTCCAGGATCACCTCCGAAAGCTTCCGCACCCCGGCTCCGCCGGCGGAGTGGACCCCCTCGGTCGAATGCTGTCCGCCGACCCTGGCGGCCATCGCCTCCCGGGCCGGCCCACGTTCCGTCCTCACCGACATGGTCTGCACTTCCTTCCCTGGAGCGACCCCGCCCAAACGCAGTCACGCACGGCAGCGCCGGTGCAAACTGTACACGGATTGTACCCCCCCCGCGGTGAACGCAACTGCTTGAATTCAAGTTAGTTTCCGGCCGGGGCGCGGGAGCAGCCGCAGAACGTCTCGTCGCCGGCGACGAAGACATACCGCCGGCAGCGGGGGCAGGTGAGGTGGAAGTCCCGGCCGCCGTCGGTCACAGCCGCCCGTCCGCCGGCGAACAGGGCGCGGACCTCCCGCAGTTGGACGGCATGGCCGGCGTTGTCCCACGGCGGGGCCTCGACCGTCAGCGGGTGCGCCGGGCGGAGTTGGCGGAGCTGGGCGATGAACGGCTCCCAGTCGATGCTGCCGTAGGGAGGCTGGAGGTGCTTGTCGGCGTGGCGGTCGTTGTCGTGCAGGTGGAAGTTGATGATCCGGCCGCGGACCGCCTGGAAGACCGCCGGCAGCCCCCCGTTGGTCACGTGGGCGTGGCCGGTGTCCAGGCACACGCCCAGGTGCGGCGAGTCGAACCCGTCCACGATCGCGCGGAGGTCCTCGCCCTCGCTGCCGATCCGCCCGGGCAGGAGGTTCTCCAGCGCCAGCGCGACCCCGGCCCGCTCGGTGTGGCCGATCAGCGCCTCCAGCGCCGCCCGCAGGCCGTCGCGTCTGGCGGCGGTCTCGGGGCCCTGGGCCGGGCAGGGCAGGCTGGAGTGAGCCACCAGCACCGACGCGCCCGCCGCGGCCGCGGCCCGGATCGCGCGGGCGTGCATGTCGATCGCCCGGGCCCGCCCGGCCGGGTCGGCCTGAGCCAGCTCGGCCGGGCCTTCGAACGGGGCGTGGCAGGAGTAGATGCGGATCCCCGCCGACCGATACCTCTGCGCCGCGGCGGCCACCTCGTCCGGACCCTGATCCAGCAGGAAGCTCGGCCCCGGCTCCATGGCGGTAGCGCCGGCGTCGGCGAGGGAGGCGATCCCTTCCTCGGACGTATCCGGGGTCCACGCGCTGACGGCCAGCTCGAACCGGAACGGGGCATCGTCGCACGAAGTTGAACTCATAAGGACTTCTCCATGGCTCCGGCTCAACGCGTGTGCAGCGGAGCTGCACACCCTACCGGGGTTTCAGATGCCGCACGGCCGCGGATTCGGGCTGGAGGCTCAGGCGGAGACCCTTGGTCATCAAGGTTTCGCCGCCGGCGGTGCGGGGTTTGCGGGCGGCGAAGGGGTCGGTGATCTCGTAGGTGCGCGTCGGGTCGAGCCGGACGGGGCAGACCGTGCGGACGCGCTGCTCGCCCCGGACGCGATAGGCCAGGATCACGGCCTCTGCGGTATCGGGATCGAGGAACTGGACCACGTCCCAGTCGGCGGCCGTCCGCGGATACGGCGACAGCGCGAAAAAGTCCTTCATCAGCAGGTGGCGATAAGACCGCATTGCATCGAGGTGCCTGCGGACGCGGCGTGTCTGGCGCCTGGACCAGTTGGCGATGTGCCCGCTGAGCGAGATGGCCCCGGCCATGCGCGAGATCAGCTCCAGCGGGCCGACGGTCTCGTCGGCCTGGTCGGCGCCGAGGTAGATGGACGAGTTCATGTAGTTGCCCGGCAGCACGCGCGACCCGCCGGTCTGCATGACACGGCAGATGTGGGGGTCGTCGGCGTGGTCGGAGATGACCATCGTCCCCGACCGCCGCAGCGTGCCGAAGTCCACCCGCTGCCCGCCGCCGGCGCAGTTGTCGATCATCAGGTTCGGATGCCGGCCCAGCAGCGTGTCCATCACGCGATACAGGCCCTCGATCCAGGCGAACTGGACCTTGCCCGTCGGGTCCGCCCGGTCCCAGAACGCCCCCGGCGCCTGGTTGCAGTCCCACCGCAGCCAGCGGATGTCCAGCCGGGCGACCCAGTCGGACAGCATCTCGATCAGACCGTCCTGAACCTGGCGCCGGGTCAGGTCGATCAGCCCCGACGGCCTGCCGTCCAGCCACCAGTACCAGTCATGCCGCCGGGTGCCCCAGTCGCTCTCGCGGCGGGCGTGCTCCGGCTCGAACCACAGGCCGAAGCCCATGCCCTTGGAGCGGACGTACTCCGCCAGCGGCTCCAGGCCGTTGGGGAACTTGGCCGGGTCCACCCGGTTCCAGTTGCCCACGCCCTGCCAGAACTTCCCGCCGCCGGTGTCGAACCAGGCGGAATCGACCTCGAAGTACTCCAGGTGCAGCTCGGCGGCGCGGTCCACCTGCCTGCGCATCAGGGCCTCGTCGTAGCTCTCCTGGATGCCGAACCAGTGGTGATAAGCGACGAACGCCCGCGGGCGGGCGCCCTCCACGTCGGGGGCGACGGCCTCGGCCACATACCGCCGGATGCGGTTGAGCCCGTCGGCCATGGACCCGCCGAACACGCCCACGTGCACGCGCGGCAGGCGGACGGCCTCGCCCGGCGCCAGCACCATGCCGTTGACCTTGGGGCCCGCGCGGAAGAGGAAGGTCCATTCCCCCTCGGTGCCGAGTTGGATCTCCCACCGGCCCGACCACTCCAGGGCCGCCCACAGCCCGAGCACCCCGGCCGGGCCTTGCCATGCGAAAGGCATCAGCGGCAGATGCGGATTGGAGCTTCGCCCCTCGGGGCTGGATTCGAGGGTGACCCGCCGCTTGGTGGTCCACCAGCGGTTGAAGGCGGTGTCGGTCGGGTCCCAGTCGCGGGCCTTGCCGAAGGAGATGTCCTCCACCCGGTACGCCCCCGGCGGGTAGAACCCGTCCGTCAGCCCGCCGCCGACGCGGCGTGCCTCCGGCCTGTGGGCCAGGCGAACGCGCGTCGCCAGGAACATCGCGTCCAGCAGTTGGATCGGCGGGGACGGTTCGGGCCCCTCGTTGGTCAGCGTCACCGCCTGCACCGCCGCCGCCAGGTCGGCATCGGCCTCGACCGCCACGTCCGCCACCAGGCCCGTCGCCCCCAGACGATACCGCCTGCCCGGCCCGTCCATCCGCTCGGCCGGCAGGTCCTGCCCGCCCGCCCGGATCCGAAAGCCCGGCCCGGCGGGCAGGAACTCGCCCAAAGCCTCCGGCCCCATCCCGACCAGCACGTCGATCAAGCTCCGATCCGATCCGACCGTCTCCAGTTGTCTTCTCACACCCACTCTCCCGTCGCCGTGCATTCCTCTATTTCGCCTATTTCGCCTATTTCGCCCCCGGCCCTCGTGGCCGGGGGTTAACTCCCCGAACCCAACCCCTCACCTCATCCTCCCCCTCACTCCAGTTTCCCCGACCTCAACCCCTGCGCGAACGGCGCGTTGTCGTCATGCTCGATCATCCGCCGCGCCAGGCGCCGGCGCATCTCCGCCAGCACGTCCGCCATGGCGGGATCGTCGATGCGGTTGGTCAGCTCGTACGGGTCGGCCTTCAGGTCGTACAGCTCGTCGCTGTCGCGGAGGTGGGCGACGTACTTGCAGTCGCCCCACCGCAGCATCCGCTGGAAGCGCAGCTCGCCCAGGTGGCCGTGGTGCTGGCACATCAGGTCGTCCCGCCAGTCGGCGGCGGGGTCTTGGGCCAGGGGCAGAAGGCTCCTGCCGTCGGTCTCGGGCGGGATCTCGGCCCCGGCCGCCTCCAGCACGGTCGGGACGATGTCCATGTGCGTGAGGAGGGCGTCGCTGCGCTGCCCCGGCGCGATCCGGCCGGGCCAGCGGACGGCCAGGGGGATCCGCTCGGTCTCCTCGACCATCAGGGCGCCCTTGTCGAACGTTCCACCGTGAGCGCCCAGGATATCGCCGTGGTCGGCAGTGTAGACCAGCAGCGTGTCGTCGGCCAGGTGCAGCTCCTCCAGCGCGTCCACCACCCGCCCCAGGGCGGCGTCCACCTGGCGGACGTGCTCGAAGCACCGCGCGAGGACGAACGCCCACTGCTCCCACGTCCGGCGGGTCCAGCGGTCGCGGAAGTCCCGGTGCATCTGGGGCCGGTCGGCGAGGCCGTGGGCGTAGTTGGGGTATTCGGGGATGGAGGCGGGGTCGATGCTGCCGGCGAACGGCTCGCCCACGAAGTGCGGCTGGTGGGGCCCCCACACGTCCACGCGGAGGCAGAACGGCTGGCCGTCGCGGGCGCGCTCGGCGAGCCACTGGTTGGCCATGTGCGTCACGAAGTAGGCCTCGTGCGTCTCGACCGGCGTGGTCATGATGCCGGCGGCGTTCATGTGGAACCCCTCGTGCGGGTCGTCGCGGAGCACGTGCCGGCCCTGGCGGCTGGGGGTGTTCTCGTGCCAGTCCACGTCCACTTCCATCTGGGGCAGCCCCAGCTCGGCCAGGTAGGCGGCGTACCGGTCGGTCTTGTACGGCAGGCCGTAGCCGGGCATGGACCAGCCCTCGAAGCCGTAGTCCATCGGCCCGCGCCGCACGCCGCAGTGCCACTTGCCGAAGTACCCGCACCGGTAGCCCGCCTGGCGCAGGTAGTGGCTGAACAGGCGCGCGTCCCGGTCGAACTCCCGCCGGGCACCGCAGTCGCCGTTGTTCAGGGCCATGCCGTGCTTGTGCGGGTAGACGCCGGTGAGCATGCTCGCCCGCGCCGGCGTGCACAGCGGGCAGACGGCGTAGGCCCGGTCGAACCGCACGCCGTCGGCGGCGATCCGGTCATGCGTGGGGATCTCCGGCTTCGGCCCGGGCAGCGACAGATGATGCGCGAACGCGTGATGATCCGTCAGCAGCCAGACGATGTTGGGCCGATCCGACGCCATGCGTCGCTGCTCCCTTCCGGGACACCAAGATCGAACCTCCGGGTGCCACGGCTGCGCTTTCTGCAGCCGTGCCGGATTCCGGACGGGCACGGCT
>DASRZG010000348.1:0-11369 GCA_035686585.1 Phycisphaerae bacterium | reverse complement strand
GGCGCCGCCGCCTGTGTCTGCGGCGTATCATCACCCCCTGGAGAACTGGCTGGGCCGGCGGCCTGTGCGCTGGCTGCTGGGGCGCCTGGCCCGGTCGAAATCCGGGCCCACGCCGCTGGAGAAGATCATCACCAGCTACCGCGACCCCAGCGCCCCGCTGGGCCAGCGCATCCGGTACTGGCCGCTGCACCGGTTCATCGACCGGATGCGAGGCAGCGTCCCCGCCGAGACCTTCCGCCGGCGGCTGGCCGAGCACGCCCCGACCGTCCGGGGCCTGGTGACCGTCGCCCGCAGCGTGGCCGAGTTCGGCCTGACCGTCCCGCAGCGGTTCACGGCGCCGCTGTTTGCGGTCTGGAACTTCACCAATCGCTGCCACCTCAAGTGCCGCCACTGCTACCAGTCCAGCGAGCACCGGGCGTGGCCCGATGAGCTGACGCTCGACCAGAAGCTCGCCGCCGTGGACGAGCTCGGCGCCAGCTACGTCGCCATGATCGCCTTCGCCGGCGGCGAGCCGACCATCTGCCCCGACCTGCTGCCCGTGCTCCGTCGCGTCGCCGAGCACAGGATGCACGTCTCCATCGCCACCAACGGCGTGACCATGACCGAAAAGCTCGCCGCCGAGCTGGCCGAGGCCGGGGCGCGGTACGTGGAGATCTCCCTCGACTCGGTCGACCCCGCCCGTCACGACGCCTTCCGCGGCGTGCCCGGGATGTGGGAGCGGGCGGTCCGCGGGGCGAAGACCGTCGCCGCCCAACAGGGCCTGCGGCTGGGGATCGCCATGTGCGTCCACCGCGGCAACGTCCACGAGGTACGCGACATGATCGAGCTGGCGATCTCGCTGGGGGCGGGGTGCTTCGCGCATTTCAACTTCATCCCCGTGGGTCGCGGCCTGAAGATGGTCTCCGGCGACATCGCGCCCGACGAGCGGGAGGAGCTGCTCGAGCTGCTCAACGAGACCATGCAGGCCGGGCGGATCGGGGTGATCTCGACCGCGCCGCAACTGGGCCGGATGTGCCTGGCCAGCGCCGCCGGCGAGGACGGCCTCACCAGTTGCTCGCACGCCGGCAGCGGTTCGGGGACCAAGGCGCGGGTAGTGGCCAAGTACCTCGGCGGCTGCGGCGCGGGGCGGACGTACGTCTGCATCGAGCCCAACGGCGACGTGACGCCGTGCGTGTACCTGCCGCACCGGGTGATGGGCAACCTGCGGAAGGCGCCGCTGGTGGAGATCTTCCGCGGGCAGTACTACGAGCTGCTCAACGACCGCACGGACCGGGTGCATCATTGCGGGCAGTGCGACTACGCCAACTTCTGCGGCGGCTGCCGCGCCCGCAGCGACGCCTACTTCGGCCGGCTCGACGCCGGCGACCCGGGATGCGTCTTCAACCGCGACCAGTGGGACGAGCTCGTCGAATCGGGCGTGGTGGTCGAGGAAGAACACACCGACCCGGACAAGATGCGGATTTCCCCGATGCGGCATGGGTTGGCGTGAGGGGGAAGACAGAAACGACAACGACGCAGAATGGCAAGCCTTCGGTAAGGTGAGGACTCAGGGGATGATCATTGCGCATCATCTGGTTCTGACGGGGTACGGACACTGGTTGCCGAACGATCCGAGGGGGAGCAATTCCGAGGAAACCTTCACTTCGGAGTTGGCGGCGATCGCGGAGACGCACGTTGGAAGACGGAAGCGGCAACCGTCAAGGGGGGAACTCAAGGAGTTCCACAGGAAGGCGGAGGAGCTTCTGGCGCATCGGGTCCTCTGGTTCGAGGAGGCGCAGCGGTCGCTGATCGCCGAGGCGGTCGGGGCGGCCATTTCGGAGCAGCGCCTGGTGTGCTACGCCTGCGCGGTCCTGTCCTGTCACGTGCACCTGTTGATCCGAAGGCACAAGCTCCGGGGTCAGGAGCTGGTGACGATCCTGAAGGAACGGATCCGGTCCCGAATGCACCAATCCGGCGTCGTCCCCGCGGAACACCCGGTCTTCAGCACGGACATGCGCGTGTACTACAAATACGACCCCCGCGCCGTCCGGGCATGCATCAAGTACATCCACGAGAACTTCACGAAGCACGGCATTCCTCCCGTCGAATACGAATTCGTGTCCCCCTACGACGATTGGCCCTTCCACAAGGACCTGAAATACCCAGACTAGGTTCCCCCGAAGGCTTGCCATTTTGCGTCGTTATGGTGCGTTCCCGGTCGTCGCAAGCTTCGCATATACCCCCAGGATCTCCTCCACCATCCTGTGATGATCGAACATCCCCCGCGCGCGTTCCCTTCCGGCGGCGCCCAGTCGCTCGCGCAGGTCCGGGGCGCCCGCGAGGGTCTCGATGGCGAGAGTCAACCCGGCGGTGTCCTTGGGCTTCAGGAGGATGCCCGTGTCGGCGTCCACCACCTCCGCCGCGCCGTCCACGTCGAAGGAGATCACCGGTCTGCCCGCCAGCATGGCCTGGGGCAGCGTCCGCGCGAGCCCCTCGCGCAGGGAGCAATGCACCAGGATGTCCGTGGCGTGCATGACGGTCGGGATCCGCTCCGGCGGCAGCAGGCCGGTCAGGTGGACGCGTCCCCCCAGCCCCGCGCGGGCGATGCGCCGCTCGATCTCCCCCCGCAGCCGGCCGTCTCCGACGAAGCAGAAGTGCACCTTCGGGTCCTCGATGCGGCCGGCGGCGTCGAGGATGTACTCGTGCCCCTTCAGCTCCGCCAGGCGCGACACCTGCGTGACGAGCACGTCGTCGCCCTTGACGCCGAGCGACTCGCGGAAGGAGGCTGCGTCACCGCCGCCCGGCGCCAGAAACGCCGCCATCTCCATGCCGCTGTAGACGGTTGTGTATTGCTCCGCCGTGCCCACGCCCGCCGCCAGGGCCTGCCGCGTCATGGCGTCGGCCACCGACAGGATCGCGTGGCTCTGCCGGGCGGCCCGGCGCTCCAGGGCGACGTACAGGCGGTTCCGCCACCACCGCTCGTGCCGGTGAAACGGCAGCCCGTGGATGGTGTGGACCACCCTCATCTCCGGCAGGCGCTCCCGGACGTCCCACGCCGCCTGCCGCCCCAGGATGCCGGCCTTGGACGAGTGCGTGTGAACCACGTCCGGCGCCAGCTCCACCAGCATCCGGCGGAGCGCCTTCCGCGTCCGCCGGTCGCGGGAGAGGCTGATCTCCCGCCGCAGGTCGTCGAGGACGGTTACCCCGTACCCGCCGCCGCGCGCCCGGTCCATCAACTGCCCCTCCGGCCCCAGCGCCGGGCCGGTGATCAGCGCCACCTCATGCCCGCGCGCGTGCAGGCCCTCGCAGGTCAGCAGCGTGTTCTCCTGGGCCCCGCCCAGGATCATCCGGGTTATCACGTGGACGATCTTCATTCCCATCCCGGGGTGAAGAAGCCTGAACCACAAAGGGCACAAAGGACACGAAGAGCATACGCAACGGAAGCGACGGTATTCAATGCCCGCTGGCTCCGCCCGCGACAATATCGAATATCGAACATCGAATATCGAACGTCGAAGTGCCCTCCCCGGCGGCTTCTTCCACTTCGACATTCGAGGTTCAGTATTCGATATTCGTCATTCGCTGTTTCTCCCGGTTCCTTCCGTTGCGGGCAACGCCGGCGTCGGGGCCTTTGCGGTTCAGCTCACGGCCGCTTCCGCGACCGCCTCCGTTTCGGGGACGTACTCATCCTCCGGGTCGTCCTGCCGGATCTTGCCCAATCCCAGCTTGCTCAGGCCGACGTACAGGGACGGCACGACGAACAGCGTCAGCAGCGTCGCGAACGTCAGGCCGAAGATCACCGCCACCGCCATGCCGCGCCACCACTGGCTGGACTCGCTCTCCGCGCTGAAAAAGTGGCGAATCCCGTTGGCCAGGAGGCCGTGGAAGTCCAGGCTCATCCCCGTGGCCATGGGGACCAGCCCCAGGACGGTGGTGGTCGCCGTCAGCAGCACGGGCCGGAGGCGCGTCACGCCCGCCTGCACGGCCGCCGTCACCACGTCCAGGCCGCGGCGCTGGAGCCGGCGGGTGTAGTCCAGCAGGACGATGGCGTTGTTGACCACCACGCCGGCCAGGCTGATCACGCCCACCCCGGTCATGATGACACCGAACGGCATGTCCGTCGCCAGCAGGCCCACCAGCACGCCGATGAACGACAGCAGCACGGTCGTCATGATGACCAGCGGGGCCGAGAACGTGTTGAACTGGGCCACCAGGATCAGCACGATCAGCAGCACCGCGATCGGCAGGGCGCGCAGGAACAGGAAATGGACGGCCTTCTGCTGCTCTTCCTTCTCCCCGGCGTACTCGATCTGATACCCGGACGGCAGGTGCAGCTTGTCGAGCCGCTTCTCCACGTCCGCCAGCACGGCGGGCCCCAGCCGGCCTTCGGCGTCGCCGGTCAGCGTCACCACGCGCTTCTGGTCGATGCGGTGGATGTCGCCGAACCCGGGACGGTAGTCGAAGGTTCCCAGCGACGACAGCGGCACCGCCTTGCCGAACTGGTTGGGCACCCGCAGGCGGAACAGGTCCTGGATGTGCCGGCGCTCGGAGATCGGCAGGCGGATGGTGATGTCGTACTCGTCGTTGAACTGCCGGTACGTGCCTACCTTCCAGCCGAAGATGGCGGTCTTGAGGAAGTTGCCGATGACCCGGCTGTTGACGCCGAGCAGCATCGCCCGGCTGCGATCGACCTTGAACACCAGCTCCGGGCGGGACGCCTCCAGGTCCGACCGGAGGTTCACCAGCCCCGGAACGTCGGCGATCAGGCGTTTCGCCTCGTCGGCGGTCCGGCCCAGCGTTTCGAAGTCCTCGCCGATGATCCGGACGGTCACGGCCGCCCCGGTCGGCGGGCCTTCCTTCTGCTTTTCGACCTTGATCTCGGCGCCCGGGATGTCCGCGACGGCCTGGCGGATCTCCTCCAGGGCCTTCGTCGACTTGCGGGGGCGGTCCTCGAAGTCGTGGAACACCAGGTTGACGTTGGCCATGTGGGGTCCCCCGGCCGAGCCGCTGAAGATGTTCCCGCTGTCCCCGGTGGACCCGACGTTGGCGATGGTGTGTTTCAGGTCGGCCGCGAACGGCGCGAGGCGTTCCTCGGCCCGCTGCGCGAGCCGGTCGGAGGCGTCCAAAGACGTGCCCTGCGGGCTGCGGATGTTGATCACCGCCTGCCGCGGGTCGATGCCGGGAAACAGCTCGACGCCGCGCCCGCGCCGGGCGTAGATCACCCCCAGACCCGCCAGCAGCAGCAAGGCCATGCAGATGGTCGTGCCCCAGTGGTGCAGCGATCCGCTCAAAGCCCTGCGATATCCGCGGACGAAGGCGTTCTCCGCCGGCTGGCGGACCCCGCCGCCGACCACCGAGCAGATCATCGGGCTGATGACCATGGCGGTGAACAGCGAGCTGGTCAGGGTGATGATCACCGTGATGGGCAGGTACTTCATGAAGTCGCCCATGATCCCCGGCCAGAACGCCAACGGCGTGAAGGCGGCGACCGTCGTGGCGGTGGAGGTGATCACCGGCCAGGCCACCTCGCCGGCGCCGGCCATGGCGGCGGAGATGCGCCCGTAGCCGAGCTGCCGGTGGCGGAAGATGTTCTCCACGATCACGATCGCGTTGTCCACCAGCATGCCCAGCGCCAGGATCAGGCTGAACAGCACGATCATGTTCAGCGTGTAGCCCAGCATGTCGATCACCGCCAGGCTGATCAGCATGCTCATGGGGATCGCCAGCGCCACGATCAGGCTCGTCCGCCAGCCCATGAACATCACCAGCACCAGCACCACCAGGATCAGCCCGGTGATGACGTTGTTCTCCAGGTCCGAGACCATCATCCGGATGTCGTCGGACTGGTCCAGCGTGGGCTCCAGTGTCACGTTCAGCGGCAGGAGCTTGCGGGCCTCGGCGAGGATCTTCTCCACCCGGTCGGCCACGTCCAGGATGTTCGCCCCCACCCGCTTGCGGACGCTCAGGGTGATCGTGGGCTGCCCGTCCAGGCGGGCATAGCTGGTGCGGTCCTTGAAGGTGTCGCGGACCTCCGCGACGTCGGTCAGGTAGATCGTCCGCCCGTTCCGGACCGTCAGCGGCAGGTGGGCGACCTCCTCCGGCTTGACGAACTCGGCCGGGACGCGGACGTTGAACTTCGTCCCCCGCGTCTCCAAGCCGCCGGCGGAGATATTGACGTTCTCGGAGGGGATCAGCTCCAGCAGTTCCGGGATGGTCAGCCCGTAGGCCGCGAGGCGGTCCGGGTCGATCTCCAGGCGGATCTCCGGCTCCAGGGCGCCCAGCACGTCCACGTTCAGCACACCGGGGAGGTTCTCGATCTCGTCCTCCAGCCGGTCGGCGATGCCCTTGAGCGTCACGGGGGAGACGGGCCCGGAGATGTTCACGATCAGGATGGGCATCTCCGCGACGCTGATCTCCTTGATGACCGGCTCCTCGGCGGCGGAGGGCAGCTCCCCCTTGGCCAGGTCCACCTTGTCGCGGACGTACTGGAGGGCGTCCTCGATCAGCACGTCCGGCAGGAACTCCACCGTGACCACGCTGAGGCCCTCGGCGCTGGTCGAGCGGATCTCCTTCAGGCCCTTCAGGCCCCCCAGCTCCTTCTCGATCTTCATGGTGATCGAGGTCTCGACGTCCTCGGGCGCCACGCCCTCGTACGGCGTGGTGATCAGCACGTAGGGGATGGGCACGTCCGGGGCGGCCTCGCGGGGAAGCGTCACGTAGCTGACGACGCCCGTCACGGCAATCAAGACCATCAGCACGATCACCGTCGCCCGGTTGCGGATGGCGGCGTTGGAGATGATCATGGCGCGTCCTCGACCGGCTCGGCCGCGCCGCGCGCCGTCCGGATGGCCGAGGGCTCCTCGATCGACACCACCCGGACCGGCTGGTCGGGCCCGACGAACCGGAACCCCTCGACGATCAGCCGGTCGCCCGCCTGCAGGCCCTCCACGATCTGCACGTCCAGATCCTGGAAGAACCCCAGCTTCACCTCGCGCCGCTGGGCCTTGCCGCCGGCCTCGACGTAGACGCTCTTGCCGTTCTCCTCCGGGATGACCGCCCGAAGCGGGACCATGACCACGTCCCGCAGGCGCCCGCGCGACAGGCGGACGCGGATGATTTGCCCCGCCCGCAGGGCCCGGCGGCGGTTGTCCACCGTGATCTCCACCCGCGAGGTCCGGGTCTGCTCGTCCGCCAGCTCGGAGATGAAGCTGATGCTGCCGGCGGTCTCCTTCCCGTCCCGGCCGTGGGGAAGGATCGTCTCCGCCTGCCCCACCTTCAGGTCTTGCACGTCCCTCTCCGGCACGTCCAGGACCACCTTGACCTTCTCGGTGTCCACGATCCGCGCCACGCACTGGCCCACGTTGACGTACTCGCCCGCCTCGACGGGCAGGTCGTCCAGGATGCCGTCGACGGGGCTGAGGATCTCGGCGCGCTTCAGGCGGATTTCCGCGGCCGTGAACTGTGAGCCGGACATGTTCATGGCGCTCCGCGCCTTGTCCAACTCCGCCGGAGTGGCCGCGCCGGTCCTGCTGGCATCATGGACCCGCTTCCACTCCTGCTTGTCGAACTCCGCCCGGGTCTCGGCCTGGTCGTACTCGGCCTGGAGCAGGTCCTTGTTCAGCACCGCCAGCACGTCGCCCGCCTTGACACGGGCCCCCTCGTCGATGGTCCCGCCGTCCTGCCGCCGGCCGAAGTGCTCCACCCGCCCGGGCACCTCCGCGGACACCGCCACCACGCGGTTGGGCTCGACGACCCCGTACAGGTCGAACGTCTCGGCCATCTCGGCGATCGGCTCGATCGGCAGGACGGTGATGTTCACAGGTGCGGCGGCTGTGGGGGGCTTGTCCTCGCCTCGCTTGGGCAGCAGCGCCCCCAGGGCGACCACCGCCGCCACCCCTGCCAGTACGATTCCCACCGCGGCCAGCCGGCTGCCCACGCCGTTGCGGCTTTTCGGTGGCGCCTTGTCGGTCTTCACGTCTGTGCTCATCGTCTGCACCTCAGGGGAGCTCTTCGGCGGTCAGATCGTTCGGCTCGGCGCCCAGGCCCACCCGGATCGCTCGCTTCAGGCCCCGCAACAGCGTCTCGTCCACGTTGATTCCCACGTCCAGGATCGACTGGATCAGGATGCCGTCCAGGATGGCCAGGATCAGCATGGTTGCCACCGCCAGGTTCGTCTGCCCGCGGAACTGCCCCTCCGCCACGCCCTCGGCCAGGATCGCCCCGATCAGCTCCCGCTCCCGCTCGTGCATTCCGCCAAACGTCCCGGCGAGGCTGCCCTGGGCCCCCTGGCGGGCGGCGGTGGCCCAGAACTCCAGCACGAGCCGGCCGATCCGCTTGTAATGGCCCATCTGGCCCGACCAGTAGTCCACCAGGGCGTCCAGCTTCTCGGCCGGAGGCCTGTCGGAGTCGATCAGGCGTTGCGCCTGGCCGTAGCCGGCGTCCGCCACCCGGGAGAACACCTGGACGAACAGGTCTTCTTTGCCCTGGAAGTAGTTATAAATGCTGCCCTTGGATATCCCCGCCTCGGCGGCGACCGCATCGATCGTCGTCTCGGCATAGCCGTGGTCCCCGAACACGCGCTCGGCGGCATCCAGAATGGCCCGCCGCCTCCGCGCAAGCCGGTCATCGCCGTGGCCTTTCATCGGCGCCTCCTCCGCCCCGCCGCCACGACCGGCGGAAGCGATCCAGAATGACTGACCAGTCAGTCATACGGGCATTATAGGGCGATGCGGCCTCAGCGGAAAGGGCAATCGGGTGGTTGGGGGCAGAAAGCGTGTCCAAGGCAGCATGTCCAAGGGGGGGAGTTACTTCTTCGGCTTGCGTTTGAGTTGGCGGATCGGCTGGGTGGAGATCTCCTTGAGCCTGCTCCACCAGGCCGAGAGGCTCTTGCCGCGGCGGCGGCGCAGGAGGGCATCGTAGCGGCGGTAGACCTCGTTGATCCTGCGGGCGGGTAGCGTGGGCATGTCCAGGACGCTCCGCTGCTGGTAGAGGCTTTCCTCGCCGCGTCCGCTGATCCAGCCGTTTTCGGCGCAGATCTCGGCGGCGCGGGTGCCGGGGATGGGGTAGAACACTCGCGGGCGGACGGCGTCGACCCTCAGCTCGACCAGCAGGTCGAGGGTCTCTTCGATGGAGACTTCCGATTCGTACGGCGCGCCGACGAACACCGAGGCGCGGACGGCGATGCCCGCCTGTTTCAATGCGGCGACGGCGTCGATGATCTGCTGGCGGGTGGTCCGCAGGGTCAGCACCTCCTCGCGGATGAAGTTGCTGCCGGAGCCCACCTCCACGTCCACCAGGCGGCATCGGCCCGCGGCCAGCCGCTCAGGCGTCCGCGGGTCCATCGCGTTGGGGGCGACCCGGCAGCGGAAGGGCAGCGAGACACGCCTGGCGTACTCGGTGGCGAAGGCCTCCAGCCACTCGACGTCGGTGGCGAAGGCGTGCCCGGCGAACGCCACCGTCCGGGCGCCGCCATAGCGGGTGGTGACCTCGACGACTTCGTCGAGAAGCCGGGACGGGTCGCGCCGGCGGAGGCAGCGCTTCGGGTCGTAGAGGTTCAGGTACCAGTCGTTGAGGCAGTGGGCGCACCAGTTCCGGCAGCCCCGGCAGGCGTAGAAGGTCGCCTCCTGCTCGGCGTGCACGGTGCGGGCGTACTGGAAGATCTCCCGGTCCGCCCACGGCAGGGCGTCGATGTCCTCGACCATCGGCGCGGGCGTGTTCTTCAGCAGCCCCTCGGCGGTGTTGACCCAGGCGCCGGGCACCTCCGAGGCCGCGTCGGGCCCGATGTCCAGGGCCCGGACCAGCTCCGGCAGGGACCGCTCGTACTCCCCCTGGATCAGCGCGGTCACGCCGGGGATGCTGATGGCCTTCTCGGGCTGGCAGGTCGCCAGGCGCCCGGCCAGGATGACGGGCAGGTAGTGCCCTTCGGAGATGTCGGCGATGGTGTGGCGGGCGAGGGTGGCGCGGGTCGCGGGTACGTCCATCAGCACGCGGGTGGGGCGGTGGGCGGTGATGGCGGCACGGAGGCGCGAGCGGTCGTGGCCGGTCATCGCCGTCAGGGCGGTGTCGATCCCCGCCTGCTTGAGCAGGGCGACGGCAATGCCCAGCTCATGGCAGAATCGCGGGCGGTCCGGCGCGTGCGAAGGCGGGGCGAATTGGACGATCAGGATACCCATATTCTCGCGGCGTCGGGGGTCGCGGGCCGGGAGCACCCCCACGGCAAGGCGGCGGGGCCGGCACCGGCCCGCTGGATCAACGGCACAAGTTTGACACCAACAGCTGCATGGTTGTCAAGGGGTTGGCCCCGGATTTCATCGCCAGGTCGGCGCGAAGGGCATGACGAAACTTGCGGACGACCGCGGTCGGCGAGGCCGGGGGGCGCCGCCCTCGGTAGCCCGACTGCCCCGACAGGGCGCTGCGAAGCATCCATCCGATCATCCCCAGGGCGCGGAACTCCTCGCCGCGGACGGTCATCATCGCCCCCAGCGCTTCCAGCGCCCCGCGGCGGTCGCCGGCCTCGATGGCGTTGGTGAGGGCGAACGGCTCGGGCCCGGCCGAGGCGACCACCACGGCGGCGACGTCCTCGGCGGTGACCTCCGCGCGGTCGGCGGCATAGAGGCAGAGCTTCTCGATCTCGCTGTCCAGCGCCGCCAGGTCGGCCCCGACCCACGCCGCCAGGGCCTTGGCGGCGTCGGGGGTGATGGGCTTGCCCCGCTCCTTGCTCGCCTTGGCGATCCAGCCCGGCAGGCGGGAGGCGGGGGGGCTGGAGCAGTCGAAGGTCTCGCCGATCTCGGCGACGCGCTTGGTCAGGTGAGCCCGCGCGTCCCAAGTGGCGACGATCAGGATCAGCGAGCCGTTGCGGGAGGGGGCCTCCAGGTACTCTTTGAGCTTCCCGCGATATCGCTGAACGAACGCGTCGGCGTCGCGGATGACCACGACGCGCCGCCCCGCCAGCAGCGGCGCGGTTCGCAGCTCGTCCAGGACTTCCGACAGCTCCGCGTCGGCGTCGAACTCGGTCACCGCCAGGTCCTGCTCCTCGGGCCCCAGCAGGCGGCGGAGGAGATCGGCGCGGCAACGGCGGCGAAGATACCCGTCCGTGCCGTGGAGGACGTAGACAGGTTTAGGCGGCTGATCGGGCATGGGTTCACGGTCCTTCCTGCGCCCATTCTCGACACGGCCGCCGGTTCTGTAAAGTCAACACAGTCCGATTCGGCACGTATCTACGCGACGGCGAACAGCCCGCTGGCGACGGTGGCGATCCGGTTGAACCGGGTCGGATCGACGCTGTAGAAGACCTGCTTGCCGGCGCGGCGGTTCTTCACCAGCCCGTGGGCGCGCAGCAGGCCGAGGTGGTGCGATACGGTCGGCTGGGGCAGCCGGAGCTTCCTGCACAG
>DASRZG010000347.1:0-7377 GCA_035686585.1 Phycisphaerae bacterium | reverse complement strand
GACGGGACCTGCCGTTTTCATCTTCTGTGGGTGCGTCGAAGGCGCATGGTGAACTGGCCCAAGTCGCGAAAAGGCGTGGGCAAAGGCAGGTCCACCGCATTGCTGACGGGGTTGAAGGCCTAGGGCCGAAACGCGGAAGGCCTGTTGTAACGCTCCACACCCGCAGGAGATCTGTATGACACGGAAGCGGAATGCGGACGGTGTTGCCGGCCGCAGCGGGATCGGTTCGATCGCGGCGCGGGCCGGGATGGCCTGCTGGGCGGCGCTGTGCCTGTGGTCGGGCTCGGCGCCGGCGGCGGAGATCGATCCGGACTCGCTGATTGACCTGAAGCTGAAGGTCGTGCTGAACCTCTCCCGTTCCACCACGCTTCGCGAGCGGGACCTGAAGTACTCCTTCTTCCCCGGCGGTCGGCGGTGCGCGTTCAACTACACCGGCCCCAGCCAGACGCGGAACATCGCCGAGCTGACCAAGATCGGGCTGCGGACGACGGTCTACGTCTCCCCCGGCACCAGCGCCGAGCGGGTCAAGGCCCTCCAGCAGGCCGGGGCGGAGGTGGGCGTCACGGGCTACTGGGGCGCCAGCGGGACCTACTCGTCGCTGATCGGGGCCAACTCCGTCCAGGAGGCCTTCGACGCCGTCGCCACCAGCCGGCTGGTGATCCGCAAACTCGTCGGCGCGCCGGTCCTGCCCTCCGGCACCTGCGGCGGGCACATCCCCACCCACAGCTTCCCGATCGAGCGGAACATGGACAGCTACGGCGGCTACGGCGCCGTCTTCCAGGACTCCAACTTCCTGTCGCTGGCGTTCGACTCCCAGCAATGCCTCAGCGTCATGCTGGGCCTGGCGGGCCCCCAGCAGGTGGCCGTCCGATCGGTCAATCGCAACACCATGCAGTCCAGCCAGGTGCCCAACGAGCTGATCTACTACCAGCTCCTGGCCGGGCAGTTCGAGGGCGCCATCCGCGAGGCCCGCGAAGGCCAGATCGTCCAGTTCAGCCTCCGCGACTTCAAGCCCGAGGACCTCAAGCTGCTGCTGGAGAACATCGGCGAGTACGGCAAGCACCCCGCCATCTGGCACGCCACCGACGGCATGATCGCCTCCTGCGAGTACATCAAGGAGAACGTCCACATCCTCGACATCGCCCGGCCGGACCCGAAGCGGTACGAGATCACGCTGGCCGTGGAGAAGGACACCTTCGCCCCGTACCTGATCGTGCCGTTGACGCTGTCGCTGCCGAAGCGTTTCCCGATCGAATCGGCCTCGTTCGAGGGGATGCCCTGCCCGGTGACCGTCCCCGAAGGCTCCGGCGAGCCGAACGTGACGATCCCCTTGGACGCCTACCTCGCCAAAGGATGCACGATGTCGCTGGAGCAGTCCGCGCCAGGCATGACCGTCCCGGACACGATGCCGGTGACGCTGACGCTGACCAACGCCCTGGACAAGCCGATCACGGACGCCCGGCTGACGTGGTTCGGCAGCGTGCGATTCAGCGGATTGACCCCCGGCACGCGGGGCGGGGGGGCGCGGACGGGCGTCAAGGCCGGGATGGGCCTGACCGTCACCGGCGGCGACGGCGCCCCGTTCACCCTGGCGCCGGGGGAAACGAGGAAGATCCCCGCCACCGCCCGGACGCTGCCGGGGTCGCGGTTCGGCCTCCTGCCGGTCCGGGCCCTGCTGCAAGGGAAGGTGGACGGGCGGGAGCGGATCTTCCTGGGCGGCTTCGAGATCACCGTCGCCCCGATGATGCGGGTGGACATGGCGCCCAACATGCGCATGCCGCTGCCGGCCGGCGAGAACCAGTACTTCTGGGTCCGCCTGTCCAACGTCACCGGGCCGGACAAGTTCATCCACTACAAGGCCGGTCCCTGCCGCGGCGTGCTGACGTTCGATCTGCCCGAGGGCATGACCGCCGAGCCGGCGGAGCAACCCTTCGACTTTGGCGCGGACCAGACCAAGTCCTTCCTGTTCAAGGTCACCAACACGCTCTGGGACCCGGCCGAGGTGAAGGTCAGGCCGGTCATCCGCCTGGAGGGGGTCGCCGAGGCCCTGGAGCTGCTGGAGCCCGGCACCACCGTCATCCGCGACCGGGACCAGATAGACCATAAGCCGCTTGACGACAGCGGCCTGCTGGTCTACTGGGGCTTCAACGACGATCGGCGGGTCGCCACGTTCACGCGCTCGGCAGGTCGGGCGGCGGGGCACCTGTTCCCCGGCACGACCACCTCCTTCGCCCCCGGCGGCATCCGCGGCGGTTGCCTGGCGTCTCAGCCAACCTGCGCGATCCACGCCACCTACAAGAACATCGACTACCGCCAGGGGACGATCCTGTTCTGGTTCCAGCGAGATCCGCGGGTCAAGAACGACAACCGCTTCATGGCCGACCCGGCCACCTCCTGGCGCAACGGGGGGCGGAGCAACAGCGGCGAGGGCATGGTCTTCGTCCAGGGCGTCCAGCGCGACGGGTACGCCTCCGGCGGGCTGGACATCCGCCGCTACCCCACCTGGGGCGACAAGACCGGCTACATCGAGGCCGTCTACCGCGGCCTGGGCGGGGAGGCCTTCCACGTCCAGGCCCCCTACCCGCGGTCGATGGAGGACACCTGGTGCCACGTCGCGGTCACCTGGAGCGTCAAGGACCGGCGCCTGGAGCTGTTCGTCAACGGCAAGTCGGCGGGCAAGGCCGACCCGGGCGAGGGGCCCTGGCACGGCGTGCCCTGGGACAACGCCGCCGACTGGGGGCACCCGCTGGTCGTCTCCACCATGGACCACGGGCACTGGTCCGGCACGATGCGCGATGAGTTTTACGTTTACAACAGGCCGTTGACGGCCGAGGAGATCGCCGCCAACATGCTCCTGGCCAAGAAGCCCGTCGAAGGGCAATGATCGGAAGTTCGGGAAACTCCCATGACAGACCAGCCAGATCGTTCCGGCGCCTTTTCACCCGCGGCCGGGGGACGCAAGAGGCCCGCCTACCGTCGGACGTGGAAGCGCCGCCCGCCCCAGCAGCGCCGCACCGCGGCCCAGGCCCTCGCCGACGTCTTCGCCCGCCGCAAGGTCCGCGCGACCCTGTGGGTCGTCCTGGTCGGCTCGGCGGTGGTGCACGTGGCCGCCACGCCGTTTCTGGGGCGGGGTGCCGGCAGCGGCATCGACACCGCCGGCGGCGCCGACACGTATCTCCAGAGGGTCATGCAGAAAGAGCGCGCCAAACGGGTCTCCAAGGAGGTCAAGGGGCGGATCACCATGCCCCCGCCGCCCGCCGACCCGGAGGCCGTCGTCGAGGGCACCTTCAAGGAGTCCCTCTCTTCCGACGTGGAGAAGCTGGTCGGCGACATGCTGGACGTCTCGGTCGTCAAGCGCCTCGCCGACAGCGTCACCGCCAGCCTCGCCGACGAGCTGGCGAAGGTCTCCCAGGATATCGTCGACGGGAAGATGACCGAGGACGAGATCAGGAAGCTCCACGAGGAGTTCCGCCGCAAGGCCCACGACGTCGCCGTCGACGAGCTGATGAAGTACCGCGAGGAAACCCAGCTCGAACGCGCCGAGATGAGCACCACCGAGTGGTACGAGCAGGAGATGTCCCCCACCCTGCTGGGCAACATCAACTACGAGCTGCTGCACCAGGCGATCCACACCCACGGCCTGTGGTTCGAGGTGTTCTGCGGCCGCTACGACGGGTGGACCCAATACCGCAACTGGTCGTCGCTGCGGTCCAACGGGCACTTGCAGCGGAAGATCGGCGAGCTGCAGCAGCTTCGAACCGGCCCGAACGACCCCCGCACGCGGGAACCCAGCGCCGCCTGGCCCGGCCCGGGCGCCGAGCAGGCGCAGGTCCTCGACCGGCAGCTCCAGCGGCTGTTCACCGGCACGGTCCGGATGTCCAATAACGCCGTGACCTACCCCACGCCCTCGTGGAAGTCGGTCATCTACGGGGACACCGACGAGCACGACGTCGACGGCAAGGTCTGGCTGATCCACATGTGCGACGGCGTCCTCAGCGAGTTCTGGCCCCACGTCGAAGAGAAGATGATGCCGACCGCCGAGGCCCTCGACGGCCTGTGGGAGGAGGCCCTGGAGGCCGCGGCGGAGTACCGCAAACAGGCAGAGGCCGGCGCCGACGCCGCCGCCCTCACGCCCTTGCGGGACAAGTGCTTCCAGCTCATCGACGACATCTGCACCCAGGCCCGCAGGCTCACCTGCCGCGACGGGAACCTGCTGGATGAGATCAACTGGTGCGTCCGCGTGGACGTCCTGACCGGCCCGATGCAGGCGAAGATGTTCCAGTACTGGACCGACGAGATGGTCAAGTCGCTGGAGCCGCTGATCCGCAAGATCGCCCGCGGGCAGTTCGAGAAGGGCATCATCGTCCACAAGGCGGGGGTGGACGAGGCGATGAAGGAGTTCACCGAGAAGGTCGTCCCGCTGCTGCGGCGCGACCTGGAGCGGATGGTCTCCGCCCGCAAGTTCCGCCGGCTGGTCTGGACGGGTTCCTACCCGCGCCGGGATTACAAGACCCCCGGCGGGGAGCGGACCAGCGTCCCCGACGACGACGACGTGGCCAAGGAGAAGGCCCGCCTCGCCGAGCTGCTGGCCGCCCATCCGGAGCTGGCCCCCTACGCCGAACGCCGGCGCGAGGCCAACGTCGGGTACTTCCAGGAGGCCATCGACAACACCCGCGACGAGATCCTCACCGCCGTCCACGCCGGCGGGCTGCTGCTCAAGCAGATGTACGTCTTCGTCGAGGGCGTCGACTACGCCGACAAGGTCAAGGAGAAGCTCGACACCCGCCTGGCGGCGGCCGAGGGCAGGGGCCAGGACATCGCCCGGCTCACCAAGGAGGGCCTGCCCGACACCCAGGCGCCGCTGGTGGCGCTGTTCTTCGGGGCCTCCAAGGGCCACGGCGCCAGCCTCGAGCCGGTCGCCACCACGATGCAGGCGGCCTTCTACAACCGCTCGGCGCCCGGGTGCATCCTGCGGTGGTCGGCGCCGCGGATCCCCGGCGGGCCCGCCCTGGCGGGCGCCGACGGCATCTTCCCCGAGCAGCCGCAGGTGGAGCACTCCTTCTCCAAGCCTTCGCCGCGGTTCGAGGCCGTCCCCTTCCTCCACAAGTTCCCCCGCCTCGACGGCGACCTGAGCGACTGGGGCAAGATCCGCCCGCTGGTCCTCCGCGGCGGGCGCGGCGAGCCCCCCGTGCTGGTCTACGTCGCCTGGAGCTATCAGGGCTTCTTCCTGGGCTACCACGTCGACCTGCCCGCCGAGGAGTACTACTGGCCCGTGGAACGCAAGGCGAGGAAGGGCATGAACCAGTACCAGCGCGACCAGGCCGCAAGCTGGCCCTTCGTGGGCGACCACTTCCGGCTGCTGTTCGACACGCTGGACGCCCGCCGCCAGCGGCGCGGCGAGCCCAACACGCAGGAGTTCACCCTCCTGCCCCGCGGCACCGACACGCTGCCGGACGTGCCGGGCGTGGAGCGCAAGATCGAATCCACCCGCGACGCCGACACCAAGGAATGGCGCGGCGTCAAGGCCCTGGGCGAGACCTTCCCGCCGCAGCCCGCCGACCGCCCCGACGGCAGCGGGCCCTACCGGGTCACCAAGGCCGACGCCACCGGGTACACCGTCGAGGCCTTCCTGCCCCGCAGCCTCTTCGAGGTGCCCGTCTTCGCCCCGGGGTGGTACATCGGCTTCGACTGCGCGGTCGCCAAGGGCTACCAGGGACGCGGGCAGGGCAAGAGGGGCTCCGCCCAGTTCTGGGCCGATCCCTCCATCGCCGACGACGGCAACCGCGGCGGCAACCGGCCCGACACCTGGGGCGACCTGCTCATGCTCGGCACCGACGCCCGCTTCCTGGTCCAGGACGCCGACCCCACCGGCCGGCTCACCCGCCAGATCGTCCCCGGGCACTCCTACCTGCTGACCATCGTCGACCCCGACCGCAACGTCAGCCTGTCGATCGAGGACACCGTCCTGGTCAGCGCCGAGGCCGAGGGCGGCGCCCAGGACGTCGAGGTGTTCGTCCTGACCGAGACCAAGCCCAACTCCGGCATCTTCCGCGGCTACGTCAACACCGCCCCCGGGGCGGGCAGGAAGGTCCAGGGAGTCCTGGAACTGACCGCCGGCCAGGAGGTGGCCTTCGGCTACGTCGACCTGGCCAACGCCCAGGGCGTGCGAAACGCCATGACCTACGTCCGCCTGCCGGTGGTCGCGCCGGTGATGAACGTGGCGGCGGCGGACCAAAGGTAGGCCCCATGGCGAACGGCGGATCGCACGGCCCGCACAGGGCCGTGGAAGTGAGACCGATATGACGCGACGTTTCCTCATCGTGGCGGCGGCCGTCGCGGGCCTGCTGGGCGGCGGGGGCTGCCGGAAGGACAGGCCCGCCCCCGCCACCCGTCCCGCGCCCGCCTCTCAGCCGGCAACGCTGCCGGATGTCCCGGGGCTGGACGAGGACGCCGTCGCCTCCGACGATCTGCTGGTCAAGGCGGGCCCGCCCCGCAAGCTCCAGGAGGGGTACACCCTCGACGAGTCCGCCGACGCGGGGGCTTTGCGGATCATCTGCCGCATCCCGTCCGTGCGGGCCGCCCTGCCCGAGCGGAAGACGTACGACTTCAGCGCCGCCGGCGTGATCAAGGACCCCCAGACGGTCGAGCCGTACAAGGTGATCTACGACGGCATCCGCCAGGTGGGCTACGACATCGCCAACGAGGCGGACTTCTACAGCAAGTGGAACCCGCCCTGCGTCGAGAGCCCGCTGCACTGGCTCTCCGGCGACGGCGGGGGCATGGCCGTCAACGGCGCCGCCATCATCGTACAAGGCATCCCCGCGGGGCGGCGCGAGGAGCTGGTCCGCGGCAGCGGCCTGATCAACCATCGCTACTGGCAGGGCAACTACATCCGCGGGCAGCACAACTACAGCGGCTACAACATCGCCTTCGTCCCGCCCAACGAGAAGGTCGTGCTGGGCTCGGGGGACCACTTCCCCTGCGAGATCGCCTTCGCCAACCACACCACCGGTGAGGCCGTGGGTGAGCCCGTCACCGTCCGCGCCCTCCCTTTTCTGCGCGAGGGAATGTACGCCGGGTGGCTGCTGCGGGCCAACCCCGGCAGCGCCACGCAACCCCGGCCCATCCCCGCGCCCTCCCCGACGCTGCGCGAGAATGGCGTCTACTCCATGCGCTGCCTCCGCCACCGGTGGCACGTCGGGTACGCCATCGTCGTCGACAATCCCTACGTGGCCGTCTCCGGCGCCCAGAACAACCCCTTCTTCTCCGGCGACGGAAAGGTGACCATCGACGGCATCCCCCCCGGCACCTGGAAGGTGAAGATCTGGAACCCGCTGGTCTCGCCCGTCAAGGAGGTCCACGAGGTCAAGATCGAAC
>DASRZG010000346.1:0-4117 GCA_035686585.1 Phycisphaerae bacterium | reverse complement strand
AGCTGAGCAGGATCATCAGCTCCCGCCCGTGTTCGCGGGCGAAGGCGCGGGCCTTGTCGAGCACGGCGAAGGTGGACTTCAGCGCGCACGCCCACAGCAGGGCCTGGCCGGTCCGGGCGGCGGCGTCGGGGTCCGACAGGTCGCACGGGACGTTCAGGACCTCCGCCGCCCGCTCCAGCAGGCCGGTATCGACGTCCTCGGCCCGCTGGGTGGCCAGGAAGGCCTGGACCGCCACGTTGGGCCGGAACGCCTCGTACACGTGCATCGGGTCGCAGAGCTGGTAGAGCGACTCGCGGGTGGGGTAGGGGTTGGGGCACTCGACCATGGCGCCGGTGGTGAGGTCCAGCTTCATGTGGGCCCACGGGTTGGCGTGGAACATGTACGATTCGTCGGGGGTGAAGCCCTTCTCGCGGAAGTTGCGGACCCACCCGGGCATGTGCAGCCAGCGCCAGGCGTACACATTCCGGTAGTGGTCGTCGGAGGAGAAGATGTTCAGCAGCAGGTATTTCGCCGCCGCCTCGGTCCGCTCGACGCGGACCATCCGCCGGAAGGCCTGGTAGACGCCGTAGCCGCCCATGCCGAAGTTGCGGACCGGCTCGCCGAAATGGGCCGCCAGGACTTCCTGCCACGTTTCGCCGTCGCTGACCTGGTGGCACTGGGTGAAGCTGTCGCCGTAGGTGTTGACCCGGCAGGGGGCGTTGGCGTAGTTGACCATCTTCCGCTGCCCGCCGCCCTCGTAGCGGTACGTGCTGGCCGCCCCGTCGACCCCGTCCCGGACCCTGCTGTCGTGGCCCACGTATCCCAGCTCCGGGTCGAACATCGCCCAGCAGTCCCCGTGCGGGTCGAGGAAGCGATCCAGTTCCTCCCGCCGCACCACCGTCTCCCGGAGCATCTGCCTGACCGTCGCCATGGCCGGGTTATACATCCGCCGGCCCCGGCCCGCAATTGGAGGCTGCACGGCCGGTCGTCGAGTAGCGATATTTGCGATTTGATTCGCCGGCCGGCCCGGCTATAATCAACTCAGCAGGTCAGACCGGACGTTATTGGTGCCACATCTTGACGAATCTCCGTTTCCGGTTCCGCCCCGGCATGTATCGCCGGCCGAGGCAGTTTGAGCATGCGATGCCTGGACAGAGGACCCGACCCATGGCACGAAGAACCCGCGCGTTTACGCTTGTGGAGCTGCTCGTCGTCGTCGGAATCATCGCGCTGCTGGTGACGATCCTGATGCCCGCCCTCGGGCGGGCGCTGGAGCTGACGCGAAAGACCCTGTGCGCGACCAACCTGCACGCCCTCGGCCGGGGGTGGCTGATCTACTGGAACGATTACGACAACAAGCTCCCGCAGAAGCACAACCCCGGCTGGCACGTCTGCGACGTCCTGTCGCGGTTTGACTACATGATCTACTGCGGCCGGAGCAACACGGTGCATCCGTCCGACTTCGTCAACGCGGGGGTGCTGTTCAAGGAGAGGATCATCTCGGACTCGGGCAACTACGTCTGCCCGACGATCAAGAAGAACGTCGGCGGCGTGTGGTTCGGCAAGGAGGTCCTGACGCAGGATGGCGCGCAGAGCCCCACCGGCGGGTGGTGGCCGGTGAACTGGCGGTTCAGCACGTACATGACGTACGGCCGGCGGCGGTTCAACTACTACGAGGACCCGGAGCTGTCCAATATCTACTACACCGAGCACTTCAACGACGCCGACGTCGGCAGGGACGGGGAGTGGTGGTGGCGGGCGTTCCAGAAGCGGAAGGACCGCGAAATCATGCTCTACATCGCCGGTGTGGACACCGTCACCAAGCCCGGCGACTTCAGTTGGATGGCCGACCGGTTCGAGAACCCGGGGTGGGTGCTGCTGTCGCACGTGCCGGGGATCAACGTGTCCTACATGGACGGCCACGTCGCTTACTGGGAAGATCCGACCTTCGACGAGAAAACGGGCACGGGCAAGGTGCTCTACGACAACGGCCTGGGCGGCCTGAACTGGAGCACCCCCAACAGCGACTGGTACCACGACGACATCTGGATGATCATCGACGGCTACCACCAGCCCCCCGTCGGACAGGGGTTCTGATAGAAAGGGTGTTCGCTTCCCCGGCTCGCCGCGGATCGGCGGCAGGGCCGCCGGCGGGTGCCCCGGCCGGGGGTTTCGTTTGCCTTCTTCGGCCCGCGTGGTATCGTGGCCGGAGGTCCTCCTGAGGGCGGATTGGAATGACAGACGTTGCCCGACTGGGATTCATCGGTTGCGGGACGCATTCGACCAACAACCTCTACCCCGCCCTGAAGTACGCCCGTTGCCGCCTGGCGGCCGTGTGTGACCGTGACGAGGCCCTCGCCCGGCGCAACGCCGACGTCTTCGGCGGCAGGGCGGTCTACACCGACGCCGACGCCATGCTGGACGGCGAGGACCTCGACGGGGTGCTGATCGTCGGCCCGCCGGCGATGCACTGGGAGTTGGGCAAGCGCGTCCTGGCCCGGGGGATCCCGCTGTTCGTCGAAAAGCCTCCCGCACCGGACCTGGCTGGGGCCGAAGAGCTCGTCGCGGCCGCCCGGGCGAACGGCACGTTCGTGATGACCGGCTTCATGAAGCGCCACGGGCTGACGTACCGCAAGGCGCGGGAGCTGATCGAGTCGGGCCGGTTCACGCCCGCGGCGGGCTGGTTCCGCTACGGGCACTGGGCCAACACCGACCTCCCCCGGATGCTGCACACCATGTGCATCCACCCAGTGGACCTGGCGATCAGCTTCTTCGGCGACCCGACCACGGTCCACTCGACGCTGTACACCTCCCCCCGCGGGGCGCTGTCGCTGGCGGTGACGCTGCGGTTCGCCTCCGGCTGCTGGGTGCAGTTGACGCTGGACTCCTCCCAGCCGCGGGTGCAGGAGCGGGTGGAGATCTCCGGCGTCATGGACGGCGACAACGCCTTGATCGTCGTCGACAACGTCCAGCACATGGAGCTGCACACCCAGGGCGGGCGGGGAACGGACCTGAGGCGCGACCTGTTCGAGATCGACCCCGATTTCGACCTGGCGGACATCCGGATCTGGCGGCCTGACTTCAGCATCCCCAACATGGCCCAGAGCCGCCTGTTCTTCCAGGGCTTCGCCATGGAGGTGCGCGAGTTCGTCGACGCCATCCTCGAAGGCCGGGAACCCTGCCCCGGAACGGAAGATACACTCAAGGCCATGCGCGTCCTGGACGTGATCGCGCGAAACCCCGACAGCGGGCGGGAGATACCCGTGCCGGGCGCCTGACGGCGCCCTTGGCCGTCACCACGGCGCCAGGCGCGGCGGCAGGGGGTCGGCCGTGGCGGCCATGCGGTCGCAGAGACGCTTCAGAAGGCGGGCCTTGATCCCCGCCGAGGCGGGGTCATCCCAGAGGTTGCGGGTCTCGGTGGGGTCTTCGGCCAGGTCGTACAGCTCGCCGGTGTCGTCGTTGTGCATGACGACGATCTTGTGCCGGTCGGTGCGAACCATGGTGGCCGAGGGCCTGTCCGCGTCGTCGGGCGCGGGCCAGAGGAACTCGCAGTAGACGTCCCGGCGGTGCCGGTCCAGCGGCGCGGCGCCGGTGAGCATCGGCCACAGCGACCGCGCCTGCATCCCGGCCGGTCGGTCCTGCCCGCAGGCGTCGATGATCGTGGGCGCCAGGTCGATCAGCTCGACCAGTGCGGGGCACCTCCGCCCGGGCTCGATCACGCCCGGCCAGGAGATCACCAGCGGCACGCGGACGGCGGGGTCGTAGAAGTACGCCCCCTTCAGGTACCGCCCGTGGTCGCCCAGCATCTCGCCGTGGTCGGAGGTGAAGATCACCAGCGTCCGCTCGCGCTGGCCGGTGCGGTCGAGGGCGTCGAGCATCCTGCCGACCTGGTCGTCGATCAGGTCGATCATCGCCCAATAGGCCGCTCGCGTCAGTCGGTGCTCGCGGTCCCGGAGCGGCTCGTTGAGGTACCCGCCCGTCCGCTGGTGGCGGGGCTTGTCCGCCAGCTCGCCCTCGACGTAGTTGGGCAGGGGGATCTCGTCGAGGCGGTCGAGGTAGGGCGCGAGGAACGCTTCCGGCGGGTCAAAGGGGTGGTGCGGGTCGAAGATGTTCACCGAGAACAGCCACGGCTCGCCCT
>DASRZG010000345.1:0-9276 GCA_035686585.1 Phycisphaerae bacterium | reverse complement strand
CAAGGCCAACAACGCCCCCACCGGGGCAGGCTTGTCCGGGGCACCCCCATTTTCGATGCAGTCAGCTATGGTGTTCGGGATGAGGCCGCTGCCAGGGCGTCCATGATCCGCCCGCTCACAGAGGATGAAAACGGCAGGTTCCGTTGGGTGCCCCGGACAAGCCGCAGTTTGGCTTGTCCGGCTCGCGGCCGAGGCGAACCGGCGCCGGACAAGGCCAACAACGCCCCCAACGGGGCAGGCTTGTCCGGGGCACCCCCATTTTCGATGCAGTCAGCTATGGTGTTCGGGATGAGGCGGCCGCCAGGGCGTCCATGATCCGCCCGCGCCACTGGTCCAGCTTCCGCGGGTCTCGGGGCTCGTTGTAGGAGGTGTACGGCGTCTCGGCGCGATCGGCGCGGGCCTCCTTCAGCACCTCCGCCAGCAACGCCTCGACCGCGGGGTCCTTCCCCGCGCGGGCCTTGAGCGTTTCGATCCATCGCCGGTCGTCCAGGCCCTCGCGCAGCCCCACCAGCGACGGGCAGAACACCGTCCCGAACGGGGTGCCCCAGGCGTAGCCCCAGTTGTCCCGCCCGGAGGTGTCGAACCGCGCCAGCCAGTTGTACGCCCACACCAGCGCTCCCCGGCTGCCGAAGGAGGCGAAATAGAAGCCGAAGGAGTACCGCGTGCGATAGGCCGGGGCCTGGTCGTCGCAGTTGGCGTACTGCCAGAACTCCACCTTGGCCTCCGCCAGCCTCCGCGCCAGCTCCGCGTCCTGCCAGGCGCGGTTGGTGCAGAAGACGTTCACGTCCTTCAGAAAGGCCAGGCACGGCGGGACGACGTGGGCCTCCAGGCCGACCGTCGCGTCGGGCCAGCCCTGGCGGATCAGTCCGCAACAATCCCCGAAATGCCCCCTAATCCACGGGCCCGCGCCGGTGCCGGCGCTTCCCTCAGGCGGCCGGGCGGTCCACTTCCCCGGCTCGTCAAATGGATGTAACACCAGTCGAGGCCAGTTCTTAGCTTTGGCGTGCTCGGCCGTTTGGCGGACGAACTCGACGTAGAGCGGCCTGACCTCCGCGATGACCTTGTCGGGGTCGGCCGACGTCTTGCGGCAGAACTCGCGGTACAGCTCCTGCCGCTCCTGGGCGGTCCGCCCGCGAAGGCGGTACAGATCCCGCTCCAGCTCCAGGGAGTTGGGGAAGCGCTTGGGATCGCCGCCGAAGAACCAGACCATCTCCGTCATGCCGCACTGGCGGGCGTAGGCCATCCAGTCATCCAGGTAGGTCCAGTCCAGCGACAGCTTGCCGTCGTCGAAGGAGATCTGCGGGTTCGTGCAGGCGAACCACAGGTCCATGCCGTTGTGGTTGGCCTCGGCGAGGGTCTTGACCTCCTGCAAGGTCGGCAGGCCGCGGGTGCAGCTTCCCAGGCGCAGCCCCGCCTCGTTGACCGTCCGCAGCGTCACCGGCAGGACCTCGACCTCCAGGGGCAGGTCGGCCGTGTGCCCGGAGGCGTCCCGGATCGTGATCCGGCCGGTGTAGCGGCCTGGCCGGCTCGCCTCGCCGAGGGTCCGGACCGTGATCCAGAACAGGTGCGACCGGCCCTGGGCGATGTCCACCGGATACGCCGGCCAAAGCCGCTGCGGGAACATGCGATACTTGCCGGAATCGACGCTGGTGCCGTAGTCGACGGTCTCCTGGACGGCGGAGTACTCGGCCGTCCGCAGGTCCAGCTCGCAGGCCAGGCGCCCGCCGTCGCCGGCCAGCGGGCCGACGGTGCAGGTCACGCCGGTCAGCGCCCTGCCGGCGGCGTAGACGGCGAACGCGGCCGGCTCGTACTCGTTGCGGGCCATGCGGAGCTTCACGGCCGCACCGGCCTGCCCCGGCTGCGGGGCGGAATTCTGCCACAGGGGGCTCATCCAATCGCACGGGTAGGGCACGATGGCTTGTCCCTTCATCGCCTCGGGAATCGCCGCGGTCTGCACCGGCCCGCGACTGGCGGAGCGGCGCTTGTCCGCCTGGGCGGCGGCGATCCAACGGCGGGTCTCGTCGAAGTAGCGCCCGGCCGAGCCGGCCTCGGCGGGCAGCACGCGAATGGTCTCGATCGGCAGGTCCGCCGGGGATGCGAAGGCGATCTCGGCGGCCGCTTCCCCCGCGGCCTTCCGACGGCAGAGCAGGTCCCAGGAAAGGGGCAGGTCGGCGGTCTTCCACGCCCCGTCGCCGCTGCCGCCGAAGCGGTGCACCTCGGTCAGCCCCCAGTACGCCGCCACCCCGGCGTGCGAAAGGAACCGCACCGGCGAGGTGGCCGTGTCACGGTACGTAACCCGCAGGATGTAGACGGTTCCTTCGGGCGGGCGGAAGGAATTCCCCCACCAGGGCCGGACCGCCAGCACGGCCGTCCGTCCCGCTCGCGCCGAGCGGAAGGCGCGGCCTTCGAGCCGGGCGGGCGCCGTCCATCCGGCCGCGTCGAGCCCGTCGACGGAGGCCAAGGCCCAGGTCGGCAGGTCTCCGTCCTGTCCCTCAGCGCCGAAGGCCGCCACGCTCCAGGAAACCGAGGCAAGGACAGCGGCCGCCGACGGCAGCCAGGCGCTGCCGCGCCGGATGCGTTTCATGGCAGTTGGCATCTTCCAAGGTACCTCCCTTGACCGTCAGGCCGGCAGCACCGGCGGAAACCAACTCTCCAGAGGATACAGGATGCCCCTTGCGCGGCAAGGGGATCTCCGCCCGCGGACAAACCGAAAGCCCACGGATGGCGATCCGTGGGCTTGGGGGGGCGGACCTTCGCGTCGTCGAGGCGCTGTCAGCGCAGGCCTTTGTCCTTGGCCTGGAGGGCCTCGTCGTTTTCGGCGAGCATCGCGCGGAGGTTCTTGAGGAGCTTCTCGTCCTCGCCAAGCCGCTTGTAGAGCTCCTTGAGCTCCATGCGGATCGCGTTTCGCAGGCCCAGGGTCTTGGTCTTGGCCAACTGCTCCTCCAGGTCGGCGGCGGCGTCTTTGGGGGTGCGGCGCACGTCGTCCTTCAGCCCGCCGATGGCGATCATCCCGGCAGTCGACGGATCGAAGCAGGCCTCGCGCATCCGCCCCACCAGCTCCAGCGCGACCGACATCCGCTCGACGGCCTGCGGCACGCCGGGCGGCACAGGTCCGCCATACGCCATGTCGGGCGACATCGGGGATCGCCCGCCGGTGCTGCGGGACGGGTACGTCCGCCCGGCTGGGCCCGAGGGCTCAAAGCCACTGCCCCGGCCACTCGGCTGCTCCGGGGGCATCGGCCTGCGGTCCTGGGCCACGGCGTAGCCGATCAGGAGGCACGTGACCACGCACACGCCAACCAGCGTCGCGACAACCTTCTTGTGTCTCATCGTACGGTCTCCTTACGTTCTGGGTCATGCAGCCAACAGGGGGTCTTTCCGGTCGGGATGATCGAATGAGGCCGCCGGTTTGGTGGTGGCGTCGGGACCGTCGGCATCTTCCCCGGCCGACGCCGGGGGGATCTCCAGCGAAGGCACGCTCCAGGTGAACTCCATCGAGGCCAGCGAGGGCAGGGCGATCTCCGGCAGGGAGAATTCGTGCTCGGCCAGCGAGACGGGCTCGATGGCGGGGATGTCCCACTCCACGGTCAGGGCGACCGGCTCCTGCCCGGCCTGTGTGCCGCCGTCGGGTCCCGGCGGCGGGCTGATCGACAGCAGGCCGATCGCCAGCACCGCCGCGGCGGCGACGGCGGCGGCCGGCGCGAGCCATCGCAGCCGGGCACGGCGCCGGTCCGCCAGCTCCGGCAGCGCCAACGGGGGCAGGGGGGCCTGGTCGATGCGTTCGCGCAGGGCGGAAAGGTCGTCGATCAGCTCCAATGCCGCCCGGACCTGCCGGGTGAGCTCGGGGTCGTCGGCGGGCCGGCGGCGCAGGGCCTGGAGGGCGTCGGCGGGGTCCTTGGCCGAGATGGCGGGGGCGAGCCGGTCGTCGAATCCGTCTGTTCGATTGGCGATCATGGCGCCTCGCTCATGATTCTCTGAAGGTTGGCCACGGCCTTGAACACGGTCGCCTTGACCGTGCCCTCGGCACAGCCCATCGCCCGTGCGGTCTCGGCCACGCTCATGCCGCGCAGGAACCGGCAGGCGACGGCCTCTCGCTGCCGGTCGGGCAGGGCCTCCAGGGCCCGCGCCAGGCGACCGATCCGGTCGTCCGGCCCCGGCGGGTCGGGGCCCGCCAGGCGAAAGGCGTCGGGCAGCGGCAGGTGCCGACGTCGCCGCCGCTGCTCCCGGACGACGTTCAGGGCGATGCCCAGCAGCCAGCCCAGCGCCCGGCCTCCCTTGCGGAACGCCTTCCGCCGCCGCCATCCGCGGAGGTAGGTCTCCTGTCGGACGTCCTCGGCCTCATTCCGCAGGCCGGGCGGCAGGTGCGCCAGGGCGAAGCGGTACACCGCCTCGGCCGTAAGCTCCGCCAGGCGGGCAAACGCCTGGGCGTCGCCGTCGGCCCCGCGGGCCATCAACACGTCGGCCTCGCTGCGGTGATCGGTCATCGCTCTACCTGGTATTGCGTTTCGGGGGAAAGGGGTTTACCGGCGCGGAAAAGCGTTTCTCGCTCCGGTGGGAGGATAAGGGAAAAGGGATCTCAATCAAACCGCCGAGGGGGGAAAGACTGAGAAGAAGAAACGACCAAAGCAACCTCCGCACTCACCGCATCCCGAACGGGGTTCCGAGACCTTGGTCGAACCGCGGAGGACGCAGAGAACGCCGAGAGAAGACGGATTGAGAAGAAGAAACTGCTAATACAACCTCTGCGTTCTCCGCGTCCTCTGCGGTTCATTCCGGTCGTGGGCGCCTACCGCGACTTGAGCGTCTTGACGACGTGGGCGTCGCGGGCGGACAGGTCGGGGTAGTCGCTGTCGGAGCCCACGTCGGGGCGTCGCTTCCAACTGCGGGCGCACCGGGCGTACTGGTCGCGGGCGTCGGCCACGCGGAGGGTGATGGGCGTGTCCGGCCCCCCCGTGTCGGCCTCTTCGATCCGGGCGTAGCCCACCCCGAGCAGGTCCTCCAGCTCGGGCAGGTACATCTGGAGGAACGCCTTGGCCCCGCCGTCGGGGGCGCGGACGGTGAAGACGGCCTCGGCGTCCAGGGGGTTCTTCACGCCCGCGTTCCGCAGGGCCTCCAACTGCACCAGGCCGTCGGCCCGCAGGTCCATCAGCCGGCCCCAGATCATCACCGGCGAGGGAGAGAGGGAGTCGATCTCGAATTTCATGTTCTCGCACCAGCCGGTGCCGGCGGCCTCGGCCACGTCCAGGGCGTCCTCGTCCACCTCCGGCATCAGCGCCAGGTGGGGCGTGTCGGGCTCGGCGGCGTCGCGGTGGGGGACGTGCGCCCAGGCCTCCTCGGCCGTGTGGGGCAGGATGGGCGCCAGCAGCTTGATCAGCGTCACCAGCACCTCGTGCAGGACGGTCTGGGTCGCGCGGCGGCGGGGGGATTCGGGCAGGTCGCAGTACAGCCGGTCCTTGGCCGCGGCCATGTAGATGCTGGAGGCGTGGACGGTGCAGAACTCGTACATCAGCCGGGTCGCCCTGTGGAACTCGTAGGTCTCGTAGGCGCCGCGGACGTCGCGGATGAGCCGGTGCAGCTCCATCCGCATCCACCGGTCGAGGGAGTGCTCGTCGGAGACGGCGGCGTCGGCCTTGGGGTCGAAGTCGCAGCAGGCCATCATGCAGAACCGGAGGGTATTGCGGATCTTTCGGTAGGCGTCCTCGGCCTGGGCGATGAGCTTCTCGCTGCAGCGGACGTCGTCCTGGTAGTTCTGGGAGGCGATCCACAGCCGGAGGATGTCCGCGCCCCGCTTGGCGAGCTGCTCGACGACGTCGATGGCGTTGCCGAGGGACTTGGACATCTTATGCCCGTCCTCGGTGACGACGAACCCGTGGGTGAGGACGGTCATGCAGGGGGGCAGGCCGGTCGCCGCCAGCGCCGGCAGCAGGGACAGTTGGAACCACCCGCGGTGCTGGTCGGAGCCTTCGAGGTACAGGTCGACGGGTGTGGTCTCGACGAGCCCGCGCTGCACCACGGCGGCGTACCAGCTCGAGCCGGACTCGAACCACACGTCCAGGATGTCCATGCCGGGTGTGAGGGCGTCGACGTGGAAGTCGGTGCCCTCGGGCCAGTCGGGGTCGTCGGCGGGTTCGTATTCGCTCAGCAGCTCCGAGGCCGCCGACGTGAACCACGAGTCCGATCCGTGCCGGGCGAAGTGGGCGGCGACCGCCCGGACCGTGGCGGGCGTCATCACCACCTGTCCGTCGCCGTCGTAGAAGGCGGGGATGGGCAGCCCCCACGAGCGCTGGCGTGACAGGCACCAGTCGGGGCGGCTTTCCAGCATGCCCGCCAGGCGGTTGCGCCCCCAGCCGGGGATGAAGCTCATCCCGCCGGCCTCCGCTCCGGCGGCGCAGGCGGCCAACGCCATGCTCCGCAACGTCGTGCCGCGGTTCATCTTCTGGTCGACCCCGACGAACCACTGCTCGGTGGCGCGGAAGATGGTGGGCGTCTTCGACCGCCAGTCGTGCGGATAGGAGTGAACGAACCGCGCGTGGTGGAAGAGCGTCCCGGCCTCGCGGAGGGCGTCGACGACCAGGGGGTTGGCCTCCCAGACGGTCTTGCCGGCCAGGAACGGCGGGGCGGTGTCGTCGAAGGTGCCGTCCTCCTGGACGGGGCAGTAGATCTCCAGCCCCTGCTGGATGCCGGTGCCGTAGTCCTCGTGCCCGTGCCCGGGCGCGGTGTGGACCAGGCCCGTGCCGTCGGCCAGCGTGACGTAGGGGGCCGGGACGACCGGGCAGATCATGCCCGCAAACAGCGGATGCAGGTACTCCACGCCCGCGTCGGCCAGCATCGCGCCCCGGCAGGTGGCCAGGACCTCGTGGGTCTTTACGCCGCCGGCGGCCAGGACCGACTCCACCAGCTCGGTGGCGATGACGGCGATCACGTCCCGCCCGCCGAAGGGGAACTTGACGGCGGAGTACTCGTAGTCCGGATGCACCGCCACCGCCCGGTTCGCCGGCAGCGTCCAGGGGGTGGTGGTCCAGATCATCAGGTGGATCGGGGCCGGATCGTCCACCCCGAGCAGTCTTTTCAGGGCCGCCTCGTTCGCGGCGGCGAACAGGACGTGGATACTGTCGTCCTCGCGGTCCTGGTATTCCAGCTCGGCCTCGGCCAGGGCGGTGCGGTTCTCGATGGACCAGTGGACGGGCTTGAGCTGGCGGTAGACCACGCCCTGCTCGAGCATGCAGGCGAAGACCTCGATGACGGCGGACTCGTACGGGCGGCTCATGGTGATGTAGGGGTCATCGAACTCGCCGATCACCCCCAGCCGCTGGAACTGCTCGGACTGGACCTTGGCGTAGTGGTCGGCGTACTCCGTGCAGCGCCGGCGGATCTCGGGCCGGGACATCCGCACCAGCTCCTCGCCCACCTCGCTCTGGACGCGGTACTCGATGGGCAGCCCGTGGCAGTCCCACCCCGGGAGGAAGGGAGCGTCAAACCCGGTCATGGTCTTGAAGCGGACGACGATGTCCTTGAGCACCTTGTTCAGGGCGGTGCCCATGTGGATGTCGCCGTTGGCGTAGGGAGGCCCGTCGTGAAGGACGAACCGCTCGGCGCCGCTGCGGGCGACGCGAATCTGCCCGTACAGGTCGCGGTTCTTCCAGGCCGCCTGGATGGCGGGCTCCTTCTCCAGCAGTCCCGCCCGCATGGCGAAGTCGGTGTTGCGCGGGTTCAGCGTGTCCTTGTACGTGCTCTTTCCTTCGCTCATTCCAAACACTCCCGGCTCTACATGCGTTCGTCGCGGCCGCCATCGGCGATGGGGTCCGCGACGGGGACGGTGAGGGCCCGCGGCGCGGCCACGGTCGGGCCGTCCCGGCCGAGCAGATCGATCTTCCGCCAGGCGCCGCTTTCGAACCGCCAGGCCATCACCATGCCCAGGGCGATGACGTAGGCGGAGGCGACGATCCAGGGACCGATGCTCCCTAACTGGGGCACCCACCGGACCATAGCGGCGCCGCCGCCGACGACCATCGTCCACGCCATTACGAATGTTATTACCATCGGCCAAAACGTGTCCCCCGCACCGCGCAATGCGCCGGCAAAGACGATGCCCACGGCGTCGAAGCACTGGAAGATGGCCGCACAGATCAGCACCGTCGCCCCGATGCGGAGGATTTCGGCCTGGGCGTCGGCGTTCGCCGCCGCCGGCGAGGGGTCGGCCTGAAGCTGGCTGAACAGGCCGATCAGGGGATGGCGGAACAGGAAGAACCCCAGCCCGCACAGGCCCATGTACGCCACCGCCACGCCGACGGCGGCGTGGGTGCGGTGCCGCGCCAGGTCGGGCCGGCCCATGCCGACGTACCGTCCCACCAGGGCGGTGCACGCGATGCCGATGCCGATCGCGGGCATGAACGACACGTGCATGTATCGCGTCGCCGCCGCCGACGCCGCCTTGTGGATCGGCCCGAAATAGGCCACCAGCACGCCGTTGAAGATGCTCCAGGCGGAGATGTCCAGCCCGAAGTGGATCCCCGCCGGCCATCCCACGCGGAGGATGTCGCGGCAGAACGGAACCGGCCGACGCCACCCCGAGCGGGTCTGGAACTGCCGGTCGTTGCCGCCCCTCAGGAAGAAGCACAACAGCATCGCCAGGCCGAACGTCCAGGCGATCAGCGTCCCGATCGCGGCGCCCTCCAGGCCCAGCGCCGGCAGCGGCCCGGCGCCGGTGATCAGGACGTAGTTCGCCCCCGCGTTCACCGCCACCGACAGCAGGATCACCACCATCACGACCCACGGCCGGTGGATGCCGAAGAAGAACTGGCCCATCGCCCGGCTGGCGAGCATGATCGGCATGCCCGCGATCATGTACCGGAAGTACATCGACTGCAGGGCCAGCTCCCGGGGGCCGGCCTGCTGCCCGCCCCATCCGGCAATCAGCCGGGCCAGCCCGGCGAACAGCCTCGGCCCGACCGCCGCCACCGGCAGCGCCAACGCGCCCATCAGCACCGCCAGGTACAGCCCGCCCCAGGCGTACTGCCCGCAGCGCCGGGTCCTGCCCGCGCCCAGGTTCTGGGAGACGAACGTGTTGACCACCGACAGAGCCCCCAGCGCCACGCTGGCCGGAAGGAACGACAGGATCGCCGAGACGAACTGCGCGCTGAGGGACTCGTGCCCGGTGAGCCTGGCGACCATCAGCCCGTCGACGAACTGCATGATCGTCGTGCCGATCATGCCCGCCGCCACCGGCAGCGCCAGCACGAGCACCTCGCCCACGCCCCACATCGGCTTATCAGTCCG
>DASRZG010000344.1:0-6220 GCA_035686585.1 Phycisphaerae bacterium | reverse complement strand
GCTGGCATTGGGTGCGGACTCTCCCCAGTGGCGCGGACCGAACCGGGACGGCAAGTCGGCTGATACCGGCCTGCTGAAGCAGTGGCCGGAGGGCGGGCCGAAGCTGCTGTGGTCCGTTGACGGGATCGGCGGGGGGTACTCGACGGTCTCGGTCGCCGACGGGACGGTGTACGTGACGGGGCTGGTGGGCGAGAACGGCGTGCTGTCCGCGTACGACCTGGACGGCAAGCTGAAGTGGAAGAAGGAATACGGCCCGGACTGGGCGCCGCCGCAGCGGTCGCTGCATCCGGGGGTTCGGACCTCGGCGACGGTCGATGACGGGCTGGTGTACGTGCACAGCGGCATGGGCGAGCTGGTCTGCCTCGACGCCAAGAGCGGCGAGAAGAAATGGTCCCTGAACACCTTCCAGAAGTTCGGGGGAAGGAACATCCAGTGGGGACTGTCGGAGTCCATCCTGATCGACGGGAACAACCTCATCTGCACGCCCGGCGGCCCCAACGCCTCCGTCGTCGCCCTGAACAAGAAGACGGGCGAGACCATCTGGACGAGCAAGGGGACCTCCAGCCGGTCGGGGTACTGCTCGCCCATCGCGGTGGACCACGGCGGGAGGCGGCTGATCCTGACGGTGCTCTTTGACGCCATTGTCGGCCTGGACGCCAAGACCGGCGCGACCCTGTGGCGGCGGCCGTACAAGAACCAGTACTCCGTCCACGCCAACACGCCGATCTACCGGGATGGGATCGTGTACGTCACCAGCGGCTACCGCCTGGGCGGGGTGGCGCTGAAGCTTTCCGCCGACGGCAGCGGCATCACGGAATTGTGGACGGACAAGAAGCTGCCCGTTCACCACGGCGGGGTGATCGAGGTGGACGGGTACATCTACGGCGCCAACGAGCGGTCGTGGGTCTGCCTGGAGCTGGCGACCGGCCAGGTGAAGCACGAATCGCCGATCGTGGGCAAGGGTTCGGTGACCTATGCTGACGGGCTGTTCTACTGCTACGGCGAGCGGGGCACGCTGGCCTTGGTCAAGGGCACGCCCAAGGCCTTCGAGACACTCGGGTCCTTCCGGATCACCCAGGGCAACGGCGAGCACTGGGCCCACCCCGTCGTCGCCGCCGGGAAGCTGTTCGTCCGCCACGGCGACGTGCTGATGGCGTTCGACGTCAAGGCCAAGTGACGCGGCAGGGCGGCCGGCGGCCGGGACGAAAGGAAACAGGAGCCGGGAACCGGTAACCGGGAGCCGGGCATAGAGGTGGACCGCGCCGACGCGGCGCCCGGGGGACCTGATCCAGGTTCATGCAGGTCCGGAGCAACCTGTCCGTGCCCCCTGTGGGCTTTCCGTCCGCTGGATTGCTTCCCCCCTTACTCGGCCGCCAGGGCGGCGATCTTCCCGGCGAGGGTGGACGCGAAGCGGCGGGGACTGGTCAGATCGCTTGCCGCACGATATGCCCCCGTCCTGGCAGCGCCGGCCTTCGTGAGCACCAGCGCGGCGGCGTCGTAGAGTTGCTCCTGCACGAGCTTTCGGCACAGGATCTCGTAGCGGTCAGCGTAGCTGGCGTCTTCGAACTCGGGCATGGCCGGGAAGTGGGGCGAGACGAACCGCACCGGCGTGGTGGATTGCGGGCATTCCTCCAACACGAAGAAGAAGCCCAGGAAGGGCTTGGCGCTCTCGCCGAATGCGCCCTCTCGGAAGGCGGTGTTCAGGTCGGTCGCGTTGCCCAGGGCTTCCTCGACGCGATTGTTGAAGTTGTTTCCAAAGGAAGGCCCAACCTGGGACTTGAACTCAATGGCAGCGACAAGCTGTCCTCGGGTCACCACAAGCAGGTCCCAGCTCTTCGTCGGGCGATAGAACCCGGGAATGGCCAGGCTTACCCTCCTGCCAGTGTGAATCTCGGTTCCCGCGATCCCGTTGTCGATGATGATCTGGCGGGCGATCGCAACGAACCGATCCAGGTTCCTCCCCGCCGTCACGCCGGAACGCCCGCCTTGATCGCGTATGCCACGCTGCTTTTGGCTCCTGGCGGCGCGAATACGGGCCTTCCAGAAGTGCCGAACGGCCTGGGGCATCCGATCCAACGCGGAGAGGTCCACTCCCATGTTCGCCCCTATCCGATGACTTCCATCTCGTGGTGACTTGTCAAAGTGCCGGTTCCCGTGCGGAACCGACGCACGGCGGACTTCAAGTAGGCCTCGTCCAGTTCAACGCCGATGCTGTTTCGCCCCGTTTGCCATGCGGCCAGGGACGTGGTGCCCGAACCCAGAAAGGGGTCCAGCACGGTGTCCCCGACGAAGCTGAACATCCGTATGAGGCGCGTGGCCAGCTCAAGCGGGAACGGGGCCGGGTGGTTCCGGGTCGAGGCGCCCGGCACGTCCGCCCAGATCTGGCGGAACCACAGCTTGTGCAGGGCGTCCGGGATCACGCTGAAGGCGCGCTCCAGAAAGCCGGGGCTGCGATACCCGCCGGGCTTCCGCTCCATCAGAATGAACTCGATGTCGTTCTTGATGATCGCGTTGGGTTCGTAGGGTTTGCCGAGGAACCCCCCGCCGTTTCCGGCCGCCTCCAGCGTGGCGTTGGCGATCTTGTGCCAAATGATCGGGGCCAGGTTGTCGAAGCCCATCCGGCGGCAATGCTCCTGAATCGATGCGTGAAGCGGCACGACGGTATGCCGCCCGTTGTTCCTCCGTCGGGAAAGGCACACGTCGCCGACAACGCAGATCACCCTCCCGCCGGGGACCAACACGCGAAGGCAGTGCGTCCAGACCCGGTCGAGCTCCCTCAGAAAGGCATCGTAGTCGTCGATACTCCCAAGCTGGCCTTCCCGTTGGTTGTATTCCTTCAAGGTCCAGTAGGGCGGAGAGGTCAGGACCAGGTGGACGCTCTCCGATGGCAGGAAGTCCAGTTCCCGCGCGTCCCCCCGCCGCAGTTCGTGGCGGGTCGGGAGTGTCGGAAGAACGGCCTCAATATCGCGCACAGCAACCTCATCCTTGGCAAGCTTCGGAATCGCGCTCTGAGACTCCCGCAGGCGCGCGATGCAGGGCGGGGCGTACTCCCGCAACGCATCCTCTTTCGGTGACTTGCCGAAGGTTGGAATGACAGCCTGCTTTCCCATTCTCTTCCTGTGTCAGAACGCCGACGCCGGGCGAAGTACTCCGACGCGGTCAGGTCAGGACGCTACATGATAGAGGATTTGCCGGAGGACCTCAATTGCGTCCGGGCGGCCTCGGCGCCATTGTCCTCCTGAGGTCCCTCCCCAGGGAGGCCGTGCGTCATACGGCCGAGCCCGCCGCCGTCAAGGGGCTTCCGCCACCGGGCCACCCATCGCCCGCCCGCCGGGCCCGACACGAGTTTTCGCTTCGGGCGGGAGATTCCCGGAACACCCGCTTGCGTGGGGCGGTACAGGCGCTAGAATGATCGCGATTTCCGCGGTTCCGGAAAGGCGTGTGTGCCGTCGTTTTGGAGAACGATGAACAAGGTACTGATACTTGGCGCGGGCGGGGTCGGACGGGTGGTGACGCACAAGTGCGTCCAGCACCCGGAGGCGTTCGGCGAGGTGACGCTGGCCTCGAGGACGCCGAGCCGATGCGACGAAATCGCCGCTTCCTGCGGCGGGAAGGTCCGGACCGCGCGGGTGGACGCGGACAGGCCCGCCGAGCTGGCCGCCCTGCTGCGGGACGTCCGGCCGGACCTGCTGATCCACGTCGCCCTGCCGTACCAGGACCTGACCATCATGGACGCCTGCCTGGAATGCGGCGTGCACTACCTGGACACCGCCAACTACGAGCACCCGCTCCTGGCGAAGTTCGAGTACGGCCCGCAGTGGGCGTACCACGAACGGTTCCGGCAGGCGGGGCTGACGGCGCTTCTGGGCAGCGGGTTCGACCCGGGCGTGACCAACGTCTTCACCGCCTACGCCCGCAAGCACCACTTCGACCGCATCGACACGCTGGACATCCTCGACTGCAACGCCGGCGACCACGGCTACCCGTTCGCGACCAACTTCAACCCGGAGATCAACATCCGCGAGGTGTCCGCCAACGGGCGGTACTGGGCCGACGGAGGCTGGGTCGAGACGGCGCCCATGCAGATCAAGCGGACGTTCGACTTTCCCGGCATCGGCCCGCGCGACATGTACCTGCTGTACCACGAGGAGATGGAGTCGCTGGGGCGGCACTTCCCTGAGATCGGCAGGATGCGGTTCTGGATGACGTTCTCCGAGTCGTACCTGACGCACCTGCGGGTGCTGCAGAACGTGGGCATGACGCGGATCGACCCGGTGATGTACGAGGGCCGGCCGATCGTGCCGCTGCAGTTCCTCAAGGCCCTGCTGCCCGACCCGGGCTCGCTGGGGGCGCGGACGAAGGGGAAGACCTGCATCGGATGCTGGATCACCGGCGGGAAAGACGCCCAGCCGCGGGCGTACTACGTGTACAATCTCTGCGATCATCAGCAGTGCTACCGCGAGGTGGGTTCCCAGGCGGTCAGCTACACGACCGGCGTGCCGGCCGCGGTCGGCGCGAAAATGATCCTCTCCGGCCAATGGGCCGGGGCGGGCGTGTTCAACATGGAGCAGTTCGATCCGGACCCTTTCATGGCCGATCTGGCAGATTGGGGCTTGCCATGGCACGAGACATTCCCGGCGGTCGAGGACAGCCAACGGCTGCTGCCGTGACCCAGGAGACCCACAGCATGGCGGAGGGCCTGGAAGGCCTGGACTACGCCGGCCTGGACATCCCGACTCCCAGCTTCGTGATCGACCGCGCCCTGCTGCGGCGGAACATGCGCCTGCTGGAGCGGGTGCAGGCGGAGGCCGGGTGCACGGTGCTGCTGGCGATGAAGGGCTTCGCCACGTGGGAGTTTTTCGATGAGATGGCCCCGTACCTGGGCGGGGTGGCCGCCAGCAGCCCGTACGAGGCCCGGCTGGCGCGGGAGACGTTCCCCGACGGGCAGATCCACATCTACTCGCCCGCCTACGCCCCGGGGGAGATGGACGAGCTGATCCCGCTGGCGGACCACATCGTCTTCAACTCGTTCCGCCAGTGGCGGACGTACCGCGGGCGGATCCGCTCGTCCGGGCGCCCCATCGAGGTGGGGCTCCGCGTCAACCCGGAGTACTCCGAGGTCCAGGCGGAGATCTACAACCCCTGCACGATGCGCTCCCGGTTCGGCATCCGCGGCTTTGAGTTCAACGGCGAGAGCCTCGACGGCATCACCGGCCTGCACTTCCACACCATGTGCCAGCAGGGCGCCGACGTGCTCGTCCGCACGCTCAAGTGCGTAGAGAGGCTGTTCGGGAAGCTGTTCGAGCGGCTGAAGTGGATCAACTTCGGCGGCGGGCATCACATCACGCGGGAGGGGTATGACGTCGACCTGCTCTGCCGGACCATCCGCGAGTTCCGCCGGCGGACGGGCCTGCAGGTGTACCTCGAGCCCGGCGAGGCCCACGTGATGAACACGGGCTTCCTGGTCTCGACGGTGCTGGACGTGATCGAGAACCCCCATTCGCTGGACGTGGCGATCCTGGACACCTCCGCCGCCGCCCACATGCCCGACGTGCTGGAGATGCCGTACACCCCCTATGTCCTGCACGGGGAGGTCTCGTATTCCGACCACGCCGACGAGCCGCTGGACGAGTTCCCGTACAAGTATCTGCTGGGCGGCAAGACCTGCCTGTCCGGCGACGTGATCGGCGAGTACGGGTTCGACCGGCGCCTGCAGGTCGGCGACCGGGTGGTCCTGACCGACATGGCGCAGTACACGATGGTCAGGACCACCATGTTCAACGGCATCCAGATGCCCGCGATCGTCAGTTGCGACTCGGACGTTCCCGGGGGGGACGTGCGGATCCTCCGCGAGTTCGGCTACGAGGACTACAAGGAGCGCCTCGGCCGGCGGGTGCGTCCTTCATGAGTCATCGGGCCACCTACAGAGAATGAAAACAGCGGCTGCCGTCGGGTGCCCCGGACAAGCCTGCTGGCTTGTCCGGCTTGCGGCCGTTGCGGAACGGCGCCGGACAAGCCTGCCCCGCCGGAGGCGGACGACGCCACCAACGGGGCAGGCTTGTCCGGGGCACCCCTGTTTTCGAGGCAGTTGACCATGGTCGAGGACTACACGCCCGGCGCCTTCCTGGGCCTCCCCCCGCCGCCGACGGGCGAGGCGGGGAGGTACGCCATCATCCCGGTTCCGTATGAGGGGACGATCTGTTTCGGGCGCGGCACGGCG